>NZ_JBEZNQ010000092.1:0-28611 GCF_040653315.1 Streptomyces sp. NPDC047981
ATGGACGGCGGCGTCGTCGTCGAATCCGGCCACCCCCGCGAAGTCCTCACCAACCCCCAGCACGACCGCACCAAGGCATTCCTCTCCAAGGTGCTGTAGGACCGAGGCCCGCACGAGAAGGGGCGGTACGGAGGACTCCTCCGTACCGCCCCTTCTCGCACCCAGCCCCCACAGGCCCCCTACTTCAGGGCGAGCAGCAGCGTGTCGGAGGGCGAGGCCCAGACGGCCCGGGCCTCGTCGAAGCCCGCGGCGCGGAGGATCTCGGCGTGCCGGCGGGCGGAGGGCATGTCGCCGTCGGCGTGCTCGCCGTAGATCTCGAAGCGGCGGGCGGTCGGCTCGGCGAGGACCGGGTCCTGGGCGGCCACGGCCCACCAGGCGGCCCAGTCGAGCGCGCCCGCGGCCTTGGCGCGGTCCATGGTGGCGTGACGGTGGGCGCGCTCGGCGGCGTTGATACGGGGCGTGGTCTCGTCGATCATGTGGTCGGCGTTCATGAAGACGCCGCCGTCCCGGACGAGGCCGGCGAGCTGTCCGTAGAGCGCGGTGAGCGGCTCGGTGTGGAGCCAGTGCAGCGCGGTGGCGGTGAGCACGGCGTCGTACGAGTCGTGGGGCAGGCTGTCGACCCACCGCGGATCCTTGAGGTCGGCGGTGACGAAGGAGACCCGCTCGTCGCCGTCGAAGGAGCCGCGGGCGATGGCGAGCAGGGCGGGGTCGAGGTCGACGCCGACGCTGGTCGCCTTCGGGAACCTCTTGAGGAGCCGATCCGTGATACTCCCAGTACCGCACGCCAGGTCGAGGACGCGGGGCTCCGGCCCCACGACGGCCTCGACCATGTCGAGCATGACGCGGAACCGCTCCTCGCGGTCCGGCATGTACCACTCCTGCTGACGGTCCCAGCTCTCCTGCCAGGCCGCCCAGTCGGTTCCGGTCACAGCAGCGTCCGTCATGACACCCCTCCAGCCCATCCGTAATACCCTCGAAGGGGTAACGTCCATTACCCCTTCCGCATCCGACCCTAGCCCTCCGCCGTAAGGACTACAAGTGGAACTGGCCTATTACTCGGACTACGCCGTGCGTCTGGTCAACACCGAGGAGCCGGCCCGCAACAAGGACTCCCTGACGTCGGTCGAGGCGGTCCGGGATCTCTTCGGCGAGGCCTCGCAGATGGCCCGGCGGGCGACCGACGCCGACGTGACGCGCTTCCGTTCGGTACGCACCCGGCTGCGGGCGGTCTTCACCGCGGCGGACGCGGGCGACCACACGCAGGCGGTGGACCTGCTGAACTCGCTGCTCCTGGAGTTCCCCGTCAGCCCGCAGATCTCGGGCCACGACTACCTGGACGACGAGGGGCATCCGCGCTGGCACATGCATCTCGCCGACCACCCCTCGAACGCGACCGCGGGCTACGCGGCGATCGCCGCGATGGGACTCGCCTTCCACCTCACGGAGTTCGGCGCCGACCGGCTCGGGCTCTGCCAGGCGCCGCCCTGCCGCAACGCCTACCTCGACACCTCGACCAACCGCTCCCGCCGCTACTGCTCGGACCGCTGCGCGACCCGCGCCAACGTGGCCGCCTACCGGGCCCGCAAGCGCCTGGAGGCCGAGCGGCCCGACACGACGGGCCTGACGGCCGAGAACAGCCAGGAGAGCAGCACACCGGCCGACCGCTGACGCCCGGGCGTGACGGGCCGGTACCGCGCCCGCACCCGCCCGAGCACCAGCTCGGGCGGCACGGCGCCGAAGACCCGGCTGTCCCCCTCGGCGTCCGGGTTGTCCCCGAGCACCCACCAGCCGCCGCCCTGCCGCTCGATCAGCCGCTTGACGATGAGGAGATCCTGCTGGAGCGGATGGCGCATCACGGCGACGTCCCCCGCCCTCAGCCGCCCTCCGTAGTGCACGAGCAGCTGATCGCCGTGGAGCAGCGTGGGCACCATGGAAATCCCCGTCACCTCGGCGATCCCGAACAAAGGCCGCGTTCCGGGCCCCGGCTCCCGCCCCGCGCCGCTCATGCGCCGCCTCTGTCCCGCTCGCCCACCGGCCCACTCATCCCATCCACACGCCCACGCGCCCACTCGTTCACTCGTACGCGAGTCCCATGGTGCCCCTGGACTTTTGTCCTAAGCCCCTGGGGGCGCTCGCGAAAACCGCCTTCTCGGGGAGTAATCTCCCACCTGAGAAGACGATCACGAGGAAGGACAGCTGCATGCTCTCCCGCCTGTTTGCCCCCAAGGTGAAGGTCAGCGCCCACTGCGACCTCCCCTGCGGTGTCTACGACCCGGCCCAGGCCCGCATCGAGGCCGAGTCGGTCAAGGCCGTCCAGGAGAAGTACCAGGCCAACGAGGACGCGCACTTCCGCGCGCGTGCCACGGTCATCAAGGAACAGCGCGCGGAGCTCGCCAAGCACCACATCTCGGTGCTGTGGAGCGACTACTTCAAGCCCCCGCACTTCGAGAAGTTCCCGGAGCTGCACACGCTCATCAACGACACCCTGAAGGCCCTGTCGGCCGCGAAGGCGTCGACGGACCCGAAGACGGGCGAGAAGGCGCTGGAGCTCATCGCCGAGGTCGACCGGATCTTCTGGGAGACCAAGAAGGCCTGATCTCTGGTCAGGCGTTCTGACCTGCGATTTCGCAGGTCACGTCGCCCACCTGTCCGCACCCGGTCCGCAGGACGCCGAGCACGGCGTCCATGACGGCCCGGGTGCGGTCTTCTTCCCCGGGCCACAGGTGCGCGTAGATCCGCAACGTGATGACGGCGGACGCGTGCCCGAGGACGAGCTGCACCTGCTTGGCGCTCGCGCCGCCGGCGATGAGCGCGGAGGCGTAGAAGTGCCGCAGGTCGTGGGTGACCATGTGCGGCAGCTCGACGGGCTTGCGGCCCTCGCGCCCTGCGACCTCACTCTCGGCCGCCTGGAGCGCCTTGCGGGCGCCATTCCACTCGGTCTTCCACCGCCGGTAGTTGAGCGGCTCCCCCTCCTCCATGGTGAACAGCCACTCCTTGGAGGGCCGTGCGGCGAGATGCGCGAGGAGCGCGTCGGTGACGACCTCGCCGACCGGAACCGTGCGCCGGGACTTAGCGGTCTTCGGCGGGCCGATCTTCCCGGACTGGAGCCGCTGCCGGTCGACCCGGATGGTGCCGGCCTTGAAGTCGACGTCCGACACCTTCAGGCCGAGCAGTTCACCGATGCGCAGCCCTGATCCGGCGAGGGAGATGATCGCCGCGCGGATGTACAGCGGCATCACGCGCGCCATCGCCTCGACCTGCTCGACCGTGGGCGGGGTGACCTCCTCGTCCGGCATCGCCGGGAGAGTAATCCGGCGGCACGGGCTGGAGGTGATGACCTTGTCGTCCACGGCCGCCGTCATGACGCGAACGAGGACGTCGTAGACGTTCCGCACGCTGCCGGGGCCGAGCTGGTCGGAGAGGTGCTTGAAGAGCACCTGGATGTCGTTGCGACGTATCGCCGCCATGGACCGGGCGCCCAGCGCCGGTACGAGGTGGAGCCGCAGCGCGTTGTCGGTGATGCGCTCGCCCGCCTCGCTGGCGATCAACGAGCCCTCCCACTTCTCGGCGTACTTCTCGAACGTGATCCGGCCGGCGCGCGGGTCGACGTACTGACCGGTGACCATGCTCGCCGTGACCTCGTCGAGCCACCGCTGGGCATCAAGCTTCCGCTCGAAGTGGCGGGCGTGCTCCTTGCCGTCGAGATCGCGGTAGCGGGCCCGCCATTTGCCGTTGGGGCGCTTCTGGATGTTGGCCAAGTGGCCTCTCCTTCGTGTCGGTTGTCAGTAGTGACCACCGTCCTCGATGTCACTGCTGAGCGTGCGAGCGTCCCGCTCGTCGCCCATGAGGCGGAGGCACTGCTCGTGGATCGCCCGCGAGCTGTCGGGATGGGCCTTGATGTGGTCAGCAATGGCGACCACGGCGCGGTGGAGGCGGTCGCGCGCGTCTCGGGCCTCGTAGAACGCCTCGACGGCCTCTTGGACGAGGCGCCGACTGTCGATGTCGAGCCCCTCCAGGGGCGGGGACATCAGCTCTTCGAGGGGGAGCTCGAAGACACGAGAGAAGGCGAGGGCCTCGTCGAGGTTGATGCGCCGACGAGGGGTGCCGTTCTCGATGCGCCAGACCGCCGTCTGGTTCATCTTCACGCCGGCTCTGGTCACCCGGTCGGCCAGCTCGGTCGTGCTCCACCCTCTGACCTCGCGCTCCAGGGCCACGCGCGCGGCCACATTCCCCTCGCTGTAGAGCAGCGGCACCTCGCCGCCCTCGGGCCTGTCGCCTGCCATCGAACCTCCATCATCACCATCGCTATCCAGATTGAAACATGGGCTTCCCGATTTGGCTAACCGGCGATCGCGAGGTACAACCTATGCAGATCGAATCGCCACCTAGCCGAAAGGGAATACATGCGATACCTGACCACCTCCGAGGTCGCCGAGCGCTATCGCACGGCCGAGAGCACCGTCCGCTACTGGCGCCAGATCAAGAAGGGGCCGCGCGGCATCAAGGTCGGCAAGCGGGTGCTGTACCCCGAGGCCGAGCTCCTGCGCTACGAGCGCACCCTGATCGACGGCCGAGACGAGTGGGGCCTGGCCTC
This sequence comes from Streptomyces sp. NPDC047981, assembly GCF_040653315.1. NCBI lineage: Bacteria > Bacillati > Actinomycetota > Actinomycetes > Kitasatosporales > Streptomycetaceae > Streptomyces > Streptomyces sp. NPDC047981. The sequence continues at coordinate 4,595 of NZ_JBEZNQ010000092.1, forward strand.
ATGAGCCGCCGGCAGCCCCGGACAAAGCAACGACCCCCGGCGCGCCAACGCCGAGGGCCGGAGATTCCCCTGCACGCCGCCCATCCCTGAACGAACGAACCGGTGGGGGGCGGGACCTTGCCCGTCCCGCCCCCCACCTGAGAGGAACGCCAATGGAGGACTCTACGTCCCCCGCCACCTCGAACACGTCCCCCAAGGTCGTCTGGCCTATCGCTGCGGTCCCTGGCCAGGGCATCCCGTGGCACCGTCCGGACCGAGCGGACGGCCGGCGCGGCTCTCCGGGGACCGGCGATCGACCGGACCGTGCCGCTGGTCCGGTCGGTCCGGAACCGGACCGACCGGCGACCGAAACCCGGACCGAAGTTCCGGACAACCCGGAACAGGAACCCGGACCGACGGAGAACGCGCAGCTCAGCGGCCTGACGGATCGGTCCCGGAACCCGGACCATGGCCCCGGTCCGGAAGCCGAGGAGCGGGCGGAGAGTTCCGGTCAGTCGACCGACGAACCCGGACCGTCGGTCTCGGTGGACCACGGTGATCCGGGGACGGTCCCCGAACCCGGACCGGGAACTGGGGACCGCGAGGGTGCCGGCCTCACGGCGGACCGGGACCAGGAGGGGACCGTCGTACTGGACGAGCTGCGTGCCGCTATCGGCCGGTACGTGGTGCTGCCGAGCGAGGAGGCCCTGACCGCGGTCACCTTGTGGGTGGCGGCGTCCCACATTCAGCCCGCCCTCCAGCACGCGCCGCGCCTGGCGGTGGTGGGGCCGACCAAGGGGTGCGGCAAGTCCCGCGTCCTGGACGTGCTCCACGAGACCGTGCACCAGCCGATGATGACGGTGAACACCTCGCCGGCGGTGGTGTTCCGCGTCATCGGCAAGAACCCGCCGACGCTGCTGGTGGACGAGGCCGACACCATCTTCGGCCCCAAAGCCGGCGACAAGGAGGACCTGCGCGGCTTGCTGAACGCCGGACACCAGCGCAACCGCCCCGCCTGGCGAATCTCCGGCCCCGAGCACAAGCCCACGGCTCTTCCCACCTTCGCCATGGCCGCGCTCGCCGGGATCGGCTACCTGCCGGACACGATCATGGACCGGGCGGTCGTCCTCCGCATGCAGAAGCGCAAGCCAGGCGAGAAGATCGCTGCCTTCCGCTCCCGCTACTCCGTCCCGGAACTGAACGCGCTGCGCGACCGGCTGACCGCCTGGCTGACTCCGCTGCGGACCACCGCAGAGGGCTTGGTTCCGCAGATGCCGGTCGAAGACCGCGCAGCCGACACGTGGGAGCCGCTGGTGATCGTCGCCGAACTGGCCGGCGGCCGCTGGCCCTCGCGGGCCCGTGCCGCCTGCCTGGCGATGACGCGCAACGAGGTGGTCCAGGACGAGCAGACGACGCTGAAGACGCGGCTGCTGCGAGACGTCCGCCGCGTGTTCGAGCGGGAAGGCCACAGGGAGGCGCTGCGCAGCCAGGACCTGCTCGCCGCCCTCCTCCAGGACGCCGAGGCGCCGTGGGCCGAGTACGGGACGAAGGGCCTGAACGCCTACCACCTGGCCAACCTGCTGCGCGACTTCGGTATCAGCCCGGCCAACCACCGCTTCGAGAACGGCAGGCAGGCCAAGGCATACGCCCGCAACCAGTTCCTCGACGCCTGGGCCCGCTACTGCCCCGACCCCGCCCAACCGGCACCCACAGCCGAGGGGACCGCGCCCGCACGTCGAGCCCAGGGCAAGCCGCCCGCCCCTCCGTCCGGGACCCTGTCCGTCGGTCCGCCTGGCGGGCCTGCCGGCCCCAAGCCCACTCGCTGACACCAGCTCCGTATCAATCCGTCGCATCCGTCCCCGCGCAGGTCAGCGCGGGGACGGAGTTCCTTGCCGATACGGATCAGTCCGTACCTGCGACCGTCTCCGTACCTGTCCTGACCAGCTACGGGACGGATGCAACGGACGTGACGAAGCCCCCTACACGACCACCGGAGCACCACCATGCCCGAAACGAGCACCGACAACGACCCCGCCCGACGCCGCAGGGGATTCTTCGGCCTGACCCGTCGATCAGCAGCAAGCTGGAGCGAACGAGCCTCTAACGAGGCTTCGTCCGCGCTTGCCCCCGCCCCAGGGGTGGCGGAGGAGAAGGCCGAGCGCCAGGGGGCGCCCGAGCCGGAGGGGGTCATCGTCAACTCCGCCGCCCTCCGCGCCCAGCCGCCGGCCGATGTCCCACCGCCCGTCGAGCAACCCTCCTGGCGGGACCTCGACGCCCCTACCCTGCCCGCACTGATGAACCGCAAGCGCACCGTGGAGAAGCGCGACCAGGAGAAGACCATCCGCTTCACACGGACAGCGGTCGGCGTGATCAGCACAGCAGCCCACCAGCGCGGTCAGAAGTTCGCCGGATTCGTCGGGGACGCCGCCCTGGCCGTCGCCCTGGGAAAGGCGGGGCTGGTCGGCAGCCCGGAGGACGATCCTCTCCGCCCGCTGATCGAGGCCGTCGAGGCACACACGGTCTCGCTGAACCGCATCGGCGGCAACCTCAACCAGATCACCGCAGCCATCCACCGAGGAACGGTGCCCGAGCGCGCCGAGGCGGTGCTGGACCGCGTCGAGCAAGCGGCCGAGAGCAGCTACCGCCTGATCGACCAGCTCCTGACGGAGGGCACCGCGCATGGTTCCTGACGTCTCCACCGGCTCCGACACCCGCGGACTGATCGTCTACCTCTTCGGCCCCGGCCGCCGTGACGAGCACACCGACCCTCATATCGTCGCCGCCTGGGACATGGCCGGCGCCCCCGACCCGGGCCGCGACCCGGCAGCCACCTACTCCCAGCTCGCCAAGCGCCTCGACACCCACGTCGACCTGCGCACCCGCGAGCTGGGTGGCAAGAAGCCACCTCAGCACGTCTGGCACTGCCCGGTCCGTACCGCGCCCGGCGACCGCTACCTCACCGACGCCGAGTGGGCCGAGGTCGCTCGCCGCATCGTGCACGCCACCGGCATCGCCCCCGAAGGCGACGAGAACGCATGCCGGTGGATTGCGGTACGCCACGCCGACGACCACATCCACATCATGGCCACCACCGTCCGCACCGACGGCCGCCGCCCCCGCACCCACCACGACGGCCAGCGCGCCCAGGCCGAGTGCCGCAAGATCGAGGCCGAGTTCGGCCTGCGCCGCCTGAAGTCCGGCGACCTCACCGCGCCCCGCACTCCCACCGGCGCCGAACGCGCCAAGGCGGAACGCCAGGGCCAGACGGTCACGGCACGGCACTGGCTGCGCGAGCAGGCGTACGCGGTCGCCGCCGCCGTACGAACCGAAGCCGACTACTTCACCGTGCTGCAGTCCCTCGGCATCAAGGTCAAGACCCGCCTCGGCCCCGAGACCGGCGACGTGATCGGCTACAGCCTCGCCGCCCCCGGCGACACCAACGCGGCTGGCAAGCCCGTCTGGTACGGCGGCTCCAAACTCGCCCCCGACCTCTCCATCAACCGTCTACGCGAACGCCTCCCCGACCAGAAGGTGGCCGACCACCCGCGGTATGTGGCGGACCCCGCCGCCCCATGGCGGCATACCACCACCGCCATACACACGGCACGCATCGTCCTCGACTCCGGTGACGATGCCGCCGCCCAGGGCCACCTGGCCGCCTTCGGTGACGCCCTGTACAACATCGCCAGCGCCACGACCGGCCCACACCGGACGGAACTACGGGCGGCGGCGATGGCGTTCAACCGCGCCCGCCGCTCCGCCATCCGCGCCGACCACCAGACCGCCACCGCCCTGCGCAAGGCCGCCAAGGAACTCGCCTACGCCTCCAACGAGCCGGGCGGACTCGCCATCGCCCTGCTGTTCGCCACCGTGCACCTGGCCCGCGCCGCCGCCAAGTGGCACGAACAACGCGGCCACGAACAACAGACCGCCGCAGCCGAAGAAGCCCTCCGCCACCTCCAGAGGGGCTACCAGCAGGCCGCCACACCCGTCCTGGCTGACCTAACCCACCGCGCACCACGAGCCACAACCGCCCGCCGCTACGAGCAAGACATGCGCGCGGCCTTCCCCGACCACGCCGACCGCATCCTCGCCGACCCCACTTGGACCGCCCTGACCACCACCCTCGCCCACGCCGAGACCGCCGGCCACAACCCCCGACGCCTCCTGGCCGAAGTGGGCGCCCAACGAGAACTCGACAGCGCGGAGCGCCCCGCCGAGGTCCTCAACTGGCGCATCACGGCTCAGCCGAACCGGAGGACGCAAGCGGCTCGCAGCCGAAGCACCACCAGCGGCACCTCGGTTATGTCCGCCACGCCACACCCTTCGGCCACACCAGTGGCTCTGAGGCCCGAAGAGCGTAGCCAGCACCGCTGACCCCGGCCTGATGCCCCGCCACGCCTCGTGGCGGGGCATCGGGTCCGGCTCAACGACAGAGCTTCATGATGGTGTCGTCGAAGTCGGGAAACTCCTGTGTGGCCTGCGCGATGATCTCCGATGCCGACGCGCGGCGGTCCGGAGCGAATCGCTCCGCGATAGCTGCCAGGTCGCGATTGGCCTGGGGAGCCCAATCCGGCTCGGGCTCATATGAGGTGGCCGCTTCCCACGGGCCGAAGCCGTCAGCCAGCAGCCACAGAAAGGCGCCCAGGTCTCGAGCGACAACGCCTGTCTCTCCTTCGGAGCCCAGAAAGACGACGGGCTGTTCCACCAGCTCCCGACCTGGACGAACCAGCCAGAACGCCGCGTTCCCGCCCGTGCCGTCCTGGCCGAACACGCGGAAGTCGTCGCCGTTCAGCTCGCCGTTTCCTGTCCACGCGCGGAACCACTCGGTGGTCTCATCAGCGGTCAGGAAGGACTCGTAAGGTTCGAAGTCGACACCGTCCTCGCCAATGCACTCGAGCCGAACCGCCATGACAGCGGCGAGCGCGGCGGGGAACTGGCGATCTCCGTTCGCGGTCATGCGAAGAGGGTAGCGATCGGCTTGGGCTTGGCGGCACCGCCTGCTCGAGATCCGCCCCAGCCGAAACGAGGCTGAACGACAAGGTCAGCCATCGTCGTCCACGCCTCCTCGCAGTCCCCAATCATCAAGGCCGGAGTAGATCACTGCGATGCGGCCCCTGGGGAAGTCGAGCGCCGTGGCCTCCCCGCTGTAGAGGGCTACCAGCGAGTCGGGCCCTCTCCACCAGGTGTCCGCCAGGCCCATCACCTCGCGCACCGGCGCATAGCCGTTCAGCTCTATGCCATCGACGTCATCGCCGACGAGCTTGGTGACCTGTTTCGCCCACATGGATGCGTGGTGGGCCAGGGCGAGCGACTCCACCCAGCCCTCGATGGTCGCGTGGAGGGGTGCCCATTCATCTCCCTGGATACCGAACTCACCAGACGGACTGATCATGAATGAGTAGGGGACTGCGGTCCGCTGCATCCCGGCTTCGAACCACCACCCTGCGGAGTCCGCTTCGGGCGAGTCCGGATCGAGGTACTTGGGGCCTCCGTCGTACTGCGGTGCGGGTGGCAGGAGCAGACCGCCCCATCGCTCCTGGTAAGCCGCCATGCGATCGATCACCGCTGCTGGGATGTCCCGCTCGAGCCACCACTGCCTGTGCCCCTCGACGGGGCGAACGTCGACCTTGACGCCATGCGCGGAGACAAAGGACCGCGCTCGTCGGGTCAGGCCGTCGGGCACATCGTTGATGAGGTGAAGATTCACCCGAGGGACGCTACCCAGTAGCCGTGGGAAGAGCATGCCTGAGGCCGGCCTCAGTACCAGAAGCGGCTCTCCCCGGTCCCCGGCCCTATCCCGCACGTCTGAATACCCGAAGCTGCCGATAGACACCAGCGGACAAGCCCCTGCGCTCCTCCGCGGTCGACCCACAGCCACCTGCCCGGCCGGGCACTGACACCAGCCGGTCTTCCGGTATCCGCACGCACTGCAACAACGCAGTGCAATAGTTCTGCGACCTGATCAACACACCCCAACCCGCCACACTTCGGAGCCATCATGCGTAAGCCCGCCCTGTCCGCTGCCGCCCTCGTCATCACCTTCGCGGCCACGACGGCATGCGGGTCGGGGAACGATCAGAAGAACGACCAGCCGAAGAACGCCACCACTGCAACCGCTGGCGTCCCGACCAAGCCGGCAGCGAAGGAGCTCACCGCCAGCGACGCCTTCAAGGCCCTTTCCGGCAAGGTCGCGTCCGCCAAGCTCTCAGGCGTTGTCACCGAGGACGACGACCCGAACCATCTCCTCGGCCGCCCCAACCAGTACACCAGCAAGGTCACGTTCACGGACTCCCGCATCAAGGTCGACGACGTCGCCGGCGCGGAGCCCGGCAGCGTCGGACTCGGCGGAGCGATCGAGGTCTTCACGATCGCAGCCGACTCCCAGGCCCGCGCCGACTACATCCAGAGAGTCACCAAGGGCATGCCCATGCTCGCCGAGTACGACTTTGTCAGCGGCACCGTACTCATCCGCGTCAGCCACTACCTCACCCCGACCCAGGCCGCCGACTACAAGGCCGCTGCCGCCGCCCTCGGGTAGGCGCCACCACGCCGGCGGACCTGCCAATCGCTCCTTCTGGGCGGACACTGCGGGGGGGCGAACGGCGCCGAGGTCGTGGCAGTCCGCCGCAACGAATGCGCGATGAGGCAGCGGACTGCCACAGCTTCCTGACATGTACGGCCGTACCACTCACTACGCTGGCAGGCGTGAACACGCCGCCGACCCCACAACTGACCCTGGACGCCGCGCGTGCCCTTCAGGGCATGCTCCGAACCGAGATCGGACCGGGGCTCAGTGAGCGGGAACTCGACGCGGTCGAGACACGGTTCGGCTTCACCTTCTCGGCAGACCACCGTGTCTTCCTCGCCGCCGGGCTCCCGCACGGCTCATCGCGGTGGCCCGACTGGCGCGACGGCGACCCCGGGGACCTGGCCGGGCGACTGGCGTGGCCGGTGGAGGGCGTGCTCTTCGACGTGGAGCACAACGGGTTCTGGCATCCCGCCTGGCCGTCGAGGCTGGCGGAGACGTCCCAGGCACTGCGCGTCGCGAGGACCGAGCTGGAGAGCGTGCCGCAATTGGTCCCGGTCTACGGGCACCGCTACCTGCCCGGCACGGCGGGCGAGCACGGGCACCCCGTCCTGTCCGTCCACCAGACCGACATCATCCTGTACGGGAACGACCTCGCCGACTACATCCACCACGAATTCGCCGGCCGATCGAGCGACCTCCTCGCCCGTACGACCGTCGACTTCTGGTCGTACTTCGTCGAGGGCGGACCGGGCATCGACGTCACCCTGCCCACGCCCTTCACGCCGTACGCCACGAGCGCACAGGAAGTCGTCGCCTGCCTCCGGATGTTGGCTGTGGAGCGTCTGATCGGCCGACGGCACTACCCGGAGCAGCTCATCGAGGCCAGCCTCACGGCCCTGGTCCTCGACGTCGAGACGGAGTCCCTCCCTCTCCTCGCTGGCCTTTCACGCTCCGAGCACGAGCAGGCCGACGCTCTTTTCGACCAGGTGCTGGACGAACTCGGCCTGCTCCAGGACCTCCCGGCCGACACCACCGACCTCCCGTGGGAAGCGGCCCGCTGGGAACTCGTCCGCTGGTGGCTCCGGCTGATCGTGAACGGCAGCCTGGACCCCGCCGCCGGCGGCGACCTGATCACGTACGAAGGGTGGGGCGCCCTGGCCCGGCCGCAGTCGCTCAGGCCGCTGGTCGACAAGACCGACGCCTACAACGACTGGGCAGCGATCCGACGCGGCGACCGGGACCAGCTGGCGGAAGCGATCGGCGAGGAGGCAGGACGCCTCCTCGCCGGGCCTTGGCCGCCACTGAGCTGATCTCACCGGCGGCAGACGAGGATGCCGCCAAGGCAGGTGATCTCGTACGCGCCAATGCGGGCGATGTCGTCGGCGACGAGGGCTTGGGCCCGGTCGATGGTCGCGTCGAAGGGCACGTCGTGCTGGTCTGCCCAGGCTCGATACGAGGCCATGTGGGCGATGACGGGCTCGGGGTCGCGGACCGTGATGGTCCCCGGCAGTTCGACGACCTCCACGCGGCTGAACTCCTCACCGAGGAAGGCCGGGGCCTTCTCCAGGGAGAAGCGGGCACTGAGCGAGATCCGGGCCGGGCCCCGGTCGATGCCGAGGACGTCGCCGGCGGCCCGCTGCCAGAGATCGTCGAGCTCGGCCTTGTCGCGGTCACTGTTGGTGGAGGCGACGACCAGCCCGTCACGGGCGACGACCCTGGCCAGCTCCCTGACCGCCTGGGGGATGTCGGGTACGTGGTACAGCATGTGGAGCGCGAGAGCGGCGTCGACGCTCCCCGCCGCCATCGGAAGCCGCGTGGCGTCCGCGACCGCGACCGGGCCGGGGACGCCAGCGAGGATGCCGGGAGCGATGTCGAGGCCGAGCAGGGACAGGTCCGGGCGGTCCTGGCGGAGCCGCTGGATGAACTTGCCGTTGCCGCAGCCGATGTCGACGACCCGCCCACGTACGTCGCCCAGCTGCTCGGCCACGAGGCCGGGGAGGTCGTACCGCGGTGTCTGCCACTGGTAGAGCGACTGCCGGGCGGCCAGGTCCCGGTCTCCGTTGTAGGCGCTGCCCGCCAGGCGGGCCCGGTCGGTGACGGCGGCGTCGTGGGCGGCGGACAGGTCGGTCACGTCGGCAACTCCGGGGGGTGGGCGGCGGGCAGGGACGCACGGACGGCCGTGTGCTGGAGTCGTTCGCGCAGGTGTACCGCCTGCGCGGCTCCACCGTACTGCGGCCCTTCCAGCTCCCGCCCGAGAACGGTGAGTCGGCGCACGATACTGGCCGACATGCGCTCCGGCGAGGACTGGAGAACGAAGCCGAGCATCTTCTCCGTGCCGTCCAGGTCGCCCAGGAGCAGGTGCCCGCTGGCGAGGTCGAGGTGCGCGGCGAACAGGTCACCGACCGACTGGTCGTCTCCGTCCGCGCTGCGATAGAGGCGGATCGCCGTCTCCGCGCTGACGATGGCCCGCTGGACGTGCTCCTGCCCGCCCACGGCCAGTAGGGTCGTTCCGGCGTACGCAAACTGCTTGGCCACGGGGAAGTCGAAGACTCCCAGCACCTCGTCCCCACCCGAGACCGCCTCGCGCGATCGTTCGGCATCCGACAGGGCGGCGAGCGCACCTGCCGAGTCGCCGACTATCGCCAACGCCCGCGCCTCCAGGCTCGCCAGCCGTGCGCCGATGCTGCCGCTCGCCCGGTGCCGACGGCCGGCCTGCGCCAGCCGGGCCGCCTGCTCGTACCGCCCGGTCCAGTACGCGATCAAGGACTCCACGGCCCGTACCCAGGCCAGCATCCCCTCGTGCCCGGCCGCCTCGGCACAGGCGCGTGCGGTACGGGCGTGGGTGGCGGCGGAGTCGTAGGCGCCGAGGTCGAGGCAGACGTGCGCGGACAGGCCGCAGAGGCGAGCAGCGGAGAGGTAGAGGTCAGTGGTCTGCCGGGGGTGCTGGCGCCCGCGCAGCAGCTCGAAGGCCCCGTCCCGTAACCGCCTGATCTCGACGTACTGCTCCATCAACGGGTGGCTGACGTACGTACGGGCGAGCCGGCCGACGTCTGCCTCCAGCTGCTCCACGACGAACTCGTCGGCGTTCCGCTGCGCGATGAAGCGGGCGAAGTCCGCCGAACGCACCGCGTCCTCCGAGAGCGGGTCTCCACGGACGTGAGTGTCTTCGGGCGGCAGCACCGACGGCACGGTCTCGACCTCGGCGGCGTCAGCCCCGTCCCGCTGCCCCTTGCTGATGGCAACAGCTTGGTCGAGTACGGCGACATCGACACCGAAGACCTGCGCCAGGTACTTCCGGGCGTAGGGAACAGGAATTCGCGCTTCGCGCTCGTACCGCCCGATCTCCTTGCCGGTCTTCGCGGAGCGCCCCTCCAGGGCGTTGTACTCGTCGGCAACCCTCTGCTGGCTCCAGCCGCGCGCGGTACGCAGCCGAACGAGCAAGGCGCCGATCCCGGTGTCGCCCATGCCGTCCCCCAGGAACACGTGACCTCTGGCCCCCATAGTGGCCCCCGTCTTGGCCCCCGTGCTGGCTCCCGACCCAAATGAGTTAAGTCGCTTTGCTGTTGACCATGGCAAGCAGACTCACCAATGAGGCGACCGACGTCGCCCCGGATCTCCTTCCGGGCACGGGTCGGCACCGCACCACGCTCTTCCCTCGCCGCCGGACCACACCGCGTACCGCTCGCGACTTCGTCGCCGTCACGCTGACCGAATGGGGTGAGACGAGCCGCCTCGACGACATGCGGCTGTGCACCTCGGAGCTCGTCACCAACGCGGTACTGCACGGGACGCCCGTGGGCCGCCTCGTCCTCGTGCGCGTCGAGTCCCTTGACGCGGAGCTGCGGATCGAGGTCCACGACAGCGGCGAGAACAGGCCGACGAAGCGCGTTCCCGAGGAATCCGCCGTCGATGGCCGCGGTCTGCTGATCGTCGCCGCGGCCGCCGACAGCTGGGGCGTGAAGGAGCGGACGGGCCCCGGAAAGTGCGTCTGGGCCGCATTCGACCGTGCCAAGAACGGGGCCGCTCCCCTGCCGCCCCACACCACCGGCCCCCAGGGAGACACCTCGTGACCACGCACCCCGTCTCGCCGAACACCGTTCTCGCCAACGCCCTCCACCACGCCGAGGACGTCCTGACCCCGCGCATCCTGGCTACCCCGCCCGAGCGGATCGTGCTGGTCGTCGGCACCCAGATCAACGGCGCCCCGCACATCGGCACCTCGCTCGTGCAGTCCCTGGCCTTCGCCATGGCCGCCCGCCTGCGCGACCGCTTCGGCCTCCCCACCGAGGTGCTCTTCAGCGCCCTCGACAACGCCCCGTACGAGCTGGCAACCGACCCGGCCAGCGGCAACCGCTACCAGCGCGCCTACGCCCAGGCCCTCGGCGAGGAGGCCCTGCTCGACCTCGTCACCGCCCTCTACCAGCCCCTCTTCACCGCCCTGTCCAGGCGCCTGGGCATCCCGCACCGCATCGAGACGTACACCCAGCAGCAGGCCGGCGAGCACTACCGCCGCACCTGGCTCCGCCTGCTCCCCCGCGTTGACGCCGCCCGCTGGTGGCTCGCCCCCTCCACCGGCACTCCTCACCTCCGCGTCCCCTGCCCTCACCCCGGTTGTGGCTGGGCTGAGAAGCACGCCGAACGCACCCGGGTCCGCCTCACCGGGCCCAAGTCGGCCGTGGTCTCCGCCGTCTGCCTCCACCACGGCCCGTACGAGGCCGCGATCACGCCCACCGCCGGCGCATACCTGGACCTGGCCACCCTGTACCGCAACCTGGTCAAGGAACTCGCCCTGACCAGCCCCCAGGGCACCCTGCACGTCATGGTCAAGGGCGGCGACTGGGTCTTCGGCTCCCACCTCGTCGACGAGGCCCTCCAGGCCGTGGGCCTCACCCGCGCCCAGCTCCCGGCGCGCCTGTTCTGCCCCCAGGTCGTCACCGACACCGGCGCCAAGCTGTCGAAATCCCTCATACGAGAAGGCCGTGCCCCCTTGCCCGAGGGCGCCGCCCCTTGGATGCTCGACACCCGGCAGTGGCCCGGCACCGCCACCGAGTACGCCGACCAGCTGCTCGCCATGGCCGAGACCCTGCTCTCCGACCCCCGCCACTTCTTCCGCTCGTACTCGGCCGCCGAGATCGGCCGCCTGATCACCGCACCGTCCCCCAGGAGCGTTCCCTCCCGATGACCGACCACACCGCCCGCGTCCGCGAGCTCAACCTCTACCGCCAGTACTTCGAGCTCGTCGCCGCGGGCACCAAAACGATCGAGGTGCGGGTCAAGTACCCGCACCTCGCCGACCTCACCGCCGGCGACACCATCCGCTTCCGCATCAAGGACACCGACGAGAACTGCGACGTCGAGGTCCTCCGCGTCACGGAGTACCCCGGCTTCGAAGCCCTCCTAGACGGCGAAGGCCCGTCCAACGTCAACCCGACCGCCACCCGCGACCAACAGCTCGTCAACATCCGCACGATCTACGGCCCCGAGAAGGAAGCCCTCGGCGCACTCGCCATTCAGGTCCGACGGATCTCGACACCAGACTCTTGACCCTAGAGCGCAAGAACGAACACCAGGTAAACCTATTGCCGCAACCGGCGGTCGCACCTAATATGCGCCAATGGACCTGCGGCAAGAAGAGATGCTTAGGCGCTTCACCTCGATGGAGCAGGGCTCGTGGACAACTGTGTACGAAGATTGGCACGAGCAGAACGGAAATGGCGGAATCTATTGCGCTTTCGCTCCGGCTGCGATGCGCACGAGAATCCTCAAATCTCCATCGTGGGATGTGAGTATGAGCGATTTTCGCCCCGGCTTCTCGCAGCACCGAGAGAACGGCGAGATCGTAACCAGGTACTTCCGCAGCAGCACCGAAGACGGCATCGAGCCGCTGGTCCTGTGCCGGGAATATCACGGAGCAGTACCGTCGACCCGAGAGCTAGCCGAACACTTTCGGCTATACCACAATCTCTACTGGGATGAGCTCAGCGCACAATTCATGCAGCCTCTGGATGACGGCACTTCATTGGCCGCCGTCAAGCTGACCGCCAGCAAGATCGAAGTCCGCACAAAACTGCTGCGCCAATTCCAGGCTGCCCAAGGGTACGACCTGATCCTCTATGTGGATTCCGTCTGCATCGGCGAGAAAGATGACGCGCTTCCCGAATCCTTTGACCTGACCACGGACACCGCACGAATCTCCCTTTACCCCGGAGACCGAGTCGGACCCGGAAAATCTACCCGCCTCCTCGGCACCCGAGTAGTTCCGCCGCCATCGGTCGAGAAGAGTGGGATCTGGCCGTTCGAGGAAGAAGACTCCCACTTTCCGGAGTTCATTATTGCAACGGACTCCGATGGCGATGAGATTCGATACAGCTGCAATCCCGATTCTCTCAGTAATTATTTCGGAGCGAACCCCGATGCTCCACACTACCTCACGCCCGTATATTTTCGCCGGGAAGTGCTGCAGAAGTACTACGATAAGCCTGAACTCTACACCGTATCGGACGGATATCTCAGTTGCGCATCACTATGGGGCCTGCGACTCGATAACAGTGCCCAGGATTACGTCGTCGTCTTTCTTGGAGACCTTGGTCGCGATCTACCCAGGCAGGAGCGGGACTACTGGCGCAGCTTCAATGTCGCAGAAGACGGCCCACCTAGCGAGACTCTGATCCGCCGAGCATTCCTGGGGCAGCCCGCTGAGCCGACCGCCGAGGACCTACTCGTTCGCTCCAACTACCTGACCTTCCGACGCACATGGGAGGAGGTCTACGGGTGGGAGCTCTTCCGGAAGCCCGAGGAAGCCGATGCAGGACTTCTACAGCGCCTACGCCTACCCTTGAATGATTCACAGGCAGAATTCGAGTCCAGCATTCGAATTATGACCCAGCTTTTCGTTGACGCCCTCAATGAACGGGAGATCCAGAAGCGTCTGCCGGACCGCATTGATAACGAGAAGGGCATCTCGAAGTTCAAGCGCTGGATGGAGCAGGAGGGTTACCCGCATGCCGAACGGGACACCCAGTTCTTGCGAAACCTCCAGGAGATCCGTTCGAAGGCGACGGCTCACCGTAAGAGCAGCGATTACGAGAAGACACTCACCAGGGTCTTCGGCGACTTGCGGGGACTGGCAGCCGTCAAGACTTTCTTCACATCAGCTCTGTCCATGCTGACCGGTCTGAGCGAATGGGCGAGCGAACCCAAGCCCCAGCAAGAGTAAGGTCGCCCTGATGGGCAACCGCCGGGCGGGGCCGGGGCGCTGCCAGTCGCACACAGTCCGCAAGACACCCGATCAAGACCGTCGCACCCATTGCCAGTTAACAGCAAAAGGGCCGTTCGGCTACCTTCGGCCATCATCACCGAAGGTCACCGACCCGCCCCGTTACGGAGACCAGGAAGGCCGGACCCAGGCTACTCCCGCCCTCCTGGCCCGTCGCAGGCCAGAGATCGAATGGAGCAGCCCGCCCGGACACCCCGGCGCGGGCCGCCGCCGTCCCCGGGGCCCACGGGAGAAGACGGGGAAGATGCCGGAGCCCCTCACCTGCTGCGGACGAGGACGCGACCGAGGCAAGTGATCTCGTACGCGCCGTGACGGGCGATGTGACCGGCGACGAGGACGCGCGCACGGTCGGCGGTCGCGTCGAAGGGCACTTGGTACTGATCCACCCAGGCTCGGTGCGAAGCCACGTGGGCGATGACGGGCCCGGGATCGCGGACAGTCACGGTTCCCGGCAGTTCGACGACCTCCCGGCCGACCCCTCGCCAAGGAAGGCAGGGGCCTTCTCGGGAAACGAGCGCTGGGCGAGATCCGGGCCGTGCCGCGCCCGACGCCGAGGACGTCACCGGCGAGCCGGTGCCAGAGGTCATCGAGTTCGGTGTTGTCGCTGTCACTGCCGGACAGGGCCCCTGCGGCGTCACCGGCTGTACGGCGCCAGGCGCTCATTTCCGGCGACCACGAAGGAATCGACGAGCATCTGCCAGCTGTCCAGCTCGTCGATTTCCTCAGCCGTTCTGCGGATCTCCTTGAGCCAGTCGTCCGAAAGCCGGGACCACTTGACCGTGACACGCCCCTCTTGGATGCACAAGTCGGACACCCAGGACACGCCACGAGTCGCTTGCGTTTCCTTCGGCAGCTTCCGAAGGATGCGGATGAGCGCATCGAGGGGCATGGCCTCTCCGTGAGCGGCTGGCAGCCAGTCGTCAATCGACTCAACGAAGTCCTCAGCGCGCACCCAGTCGATGGGCTCGCCGGCGACCTCGTTGTACATGCCTTGTGTCCACGAAAGCGGGCTCGGCAGCAGAGCGGCGGCGGCCCAGTCCCCCCAGTGGTGGTCGCGGTAGGGGCTCGGGGTGTCACTCAGGTAGCCGAGGGCGTGGCGCAGCAGCGACGGCCAGACGCCTCGGGCAGCTTCGGCCAAGCGTTCGTTCTCTGCGCCTGCCGCGGCGAGGCCGTGAAGGAAATGCGACATCAGCTGTGCATCTGCGCGAAAAACATCGAGGTGATCGAGCAGCGGCCCCGCGTCGCGGTTCTTCGCGAATCCTCCGAGCAGGGCCCGTGCGGCGACAAGGGTGTGCATGCCGCGGTCGTCCGCGGACCAGCCCTCCTTCTCCTGCGTGACCATGGCCCGTCGCTCGACGTCGAGAAACGCGGCGAGGAGCGTCACCGCGTCGTCGGTGCAACAGTGCTCTGCCGACGAGGCTGCGCCGAGCCCGCGAACGGCCGCGTCGAGAACCGCGATGTCCACCGAGTCGCCCGGCAGTTCCTGGAGGCGCTGAACAACGTCGCCGGTGATCCGGGCCTTCGACCGACTCTGGCCGTCCTGGTCCCAGGGACCGATTTCTGCGCCACGAGCGGTCTCGAGCATCCAGTTCAAGGCGGTCCGGTGGATGCAGGGGTCGAAGTGGCACGGAGAGCCCCAGACGACATCGCATCCACGCGCCAGGTACAGCCGAGTCTCCAAGGACGCCTTGTCTGCCATCGCAAGGCCGACCTGGGCAACATCTTCGGCCGAGCCGCCGGCCGCTTCCAGCGGTGCGGCCAGTGCGGGTGTAAGGAACGCCGGCAGGGCTTGAGCCACAGCTCGGTCGGCACTGAGGTCGAAGTACTGGTCCTCATGGACCTGGTTCTCGGCGTCTTGGAACAATGACGCGATGCCGAGGACGAACTCGGCCGCGAACTGCGCTTCGCAGCCCAGCGCCTCCAGATCGCCGGCGGCGGCTCGTTCGACCGCTGCTCGGACGACGTGGGCAACAGCGTCCACAGGCCGGTTCGGCATCAGGTCTTCATCGACTTCGATCAAGGCACGTCCTGCCGCCAGGTCCGCGGCGATCTCTTCCGACGAGGGCGGACCGTACTCCGCGTCGTGCTTGGCCGAGCCCCAGTACCGATTCTGCAGGCGCAGGCTGGTCTGCACGACCTCCTGGTGAGCCTCGTGCGCTTCCTGCGCTGCTTGCAGCTCAATCGGTGGTTCGACCTCGATGTAGACCTCATCCCCATGCTGTTTAACCCGATATTGCTCCGAGTCCAGGCTTGCGGCCCAGTTCTTCGTACGCTCCTCGCTGATTCCCAGTCGGTCGCCGTTCTCGACGAGTTTGTCGGCGACCTTCTTCAAAGCCTGGTTACGCTCCTGTCCGCCGTTCACCATCAGCCACATGGCTACTTCACGCGGTGTCCACTGGCGGCGTTCAAGGTTTGCGAGCCCTTCGGTTGCCGCACGCAGCCCTACGTACTCACTCGTCCTGCGGCCGAACTCCAGCTCCCATACGGCAGGTTCGGCGAGGAAAAGGTCGAGCTCGGTGCCGACTTTCTCAATGTGACGCACCAGCAGGCCGAATAGCATCCCCGGAATGGCCAGGTTCTCACAGCCGTTCAAAAGTGCCTCGACAACCAATCTCGGTGACGCACCCTGGCTCAACCACGTGTCGGCAAGACGCTCCATCGCCTGGAGTGCGCTCATGGCCGAGTACGGGCCAACTGACGTTCCCCGGTACCAGCTCCACACATGACTGTCGCCGACATACAGGCGGGCGGTGCCGTCAAGGTTCAGGACCGCACCGCGTTTTTCTCCTTCTCCGCTTTCCGTGTCGGCGTCTACGCTTTCGTTGCCGGCGTGGACGGACCCAGCGAATGCATCAGGCGGGCTAAGCCTCGACAGCCTCGCTACGCGTGCCCGTGCACCGCTATTAAGAATGTCGTTCAGCACCCGCACCGATGTCGGCAATGGAGCTGTCTGGAACAGCTGCCAGAATCCACCGAAGTAGTACTGGAAGAACGGTGGTCCGAATCCTATCCATCGGCCCTGATGCCTCCGGACACCCTCATCTCGGTGCCACCTCGGCTCGTCGTCGATGTAGTAGGCCGCCATCAACGCCGCCAGTAGCTCTGGGTTCTTCTGCGCCAAGGCTCGGGCGCTCAGCGGCGAGTCCGCGGCCGGAGCCAAGGACGCTGGCGCGTCGTCCGCGATGGCCCGAAGGCACTCTTCGGCGGCATCATCGATGTCCGGACCGAGCAGGGCCAGCGTTTCAACGAACTCTTCCTTCTCCAGATGGTGATCCAGCCGGCGTCGGCGTCGCCGACGCTGCGCCATCCCACCGGACAGTGCCTCTCCGTCGGTTTTACGGGGAGAGAACGAGTTCCAGTAGGCAAGGAGACGGTCCCGAAGCCTGATTCTTAGTTCGTTGCCAGCCGGAACGTCCGCCAGGGACAGGGATTGAAGCCAGTCCGCGAGCAGTTCAAACGACTCCTTCGACACGTTCCACGGCTCTTTGTCATCGAGGATGATCTGCACAACGGGCTTCGCAACCAGACGGTCGACCAGCCCATTGACCTTATGCCGCTGCTGAGCGACTCGAACTACCTCGCCGAGTACCAAACCGACCGACTGGTCCGTGCACGCTGACTTCAGGCATTTGTACCCGAATGGTGTCTCCAGTACCGCCTCCACCGGAACGTCGGCCCACCGGGGACCGCGTGCTGCCGCGAACATCTGGAATTGCGAGCTCAGTTCGATGAATTTTCGGACAGGCCGAGCGTCCGGTGCTTTCAGTAGCCCCTCGCACGCAAGAATGGCGGCCGACAGCGCCCACCGAGGCGCTCCTGCCGCCTGCAGCAAATCGGTGGGGCTTGCACCACGGACGAGAAGGATGGCGGTCGCGTACCGCCGAACTTCGTCATGTGCAAATTCCGGCTGATTCCGATATCGGCTCGGTGGTGCGAGCAAATGATCCCGACGCAGCGCGTCGACCGCTGCAGCATCGACGCTTGCGCGAGGTCGACGGTCCTCGGGCAGTTTCATGGTCTCTGCGGCTACTGCGAGCAGCGTCTGTTCACGTGCCTCCGCCGAGCCGACGCCGGGCCGCCCATCGCCGCGAACAATCCGGCTCCACACCAGATCAAGACATTCCCACTCACCCAGTGAACTTTCCGGCTCCGCCCCGGTCCGAGCCAGAAGGTCGAGCACAACGGGCCTTCTCAGCAGCGAGTTCGCAGGCAGGTCCCGCAGGACCTTACGCAAGAGCGGGAAGTGGTCCGAGACGACAGAGATGTCCTCATCGTCCAACGGCCGCATCTCGAAGGACGAAATGGACTTCGCGAACCCCGGCTCCACCTGTTCTCGCACGAAACCCATTGCCACGTCAGAGGTCACCACGACGATGCCCACACCCGCCGCAGCCGCTGCCGACACCAGGTCACTCAACAGGCCGGAAGATCGCTCCAGGGCAGCATCAGCCGCATCGATGACCAGGACCCGAGACGGTGCCGATGTCTCCGCGAGCACATCCTCCAGCGACATCCCGAGCGCAGCCCGCAACTCCAAGCTCGACTGCGGCAAGCCGCGGAAGTTCACCACCACCCCCTGGAACCCAACGGGGTCTGCGGCTTCCAACTCTTCGACGGCCGACAGCGTCAGCGCGCTCTTGCCGATGCCCGACTCGCCGGACACCAGCAGAGCCGAAACACGAGCACCTGCCTCGCGCAGGGCCCCGGTGAGTTGCTCGCGGCTGTCGTCGAACGAGATCTCGACCGGTCCTCCAGATGTCTCATCACCGATCGTGGTCCGCACACGGGCAACAGCCAGCTTGCGTTGTTCGGCGAGCACCGACCACGCGTGCCGGCTTCGCGTCGCGGCCGAGTCCAGGAACACGTGAACGTCACGGCGAAGCACCTTGAGGTCCACCACGGCGCCCGTCGCGTCGTAGCGGGTTGCCTCGACCTCGAGCCGGTTCCGGACCCCCACTCCGTCGGTGGCAGCTGAGGCCACGCTGTCCAGCGACGTTGCGACTGCCGCGCGGTCACCTTCGTCCGGACTTTGGACAGCAAAACCGAGGATGTGCAGCCGGCCGAGCAGCCGCCATGCCAGCCGCAGGATCTCTTTCGGTACTGTGCCGTCTTCGACGACCTTCTCGACCATCTTCAGAAAATGCCTCTGCCGCTCACGCACCGGCTTCGACCAGCGGCCGTCGACGGCCATGGACGCTTGGAACGACTCCTGGTCGGCATGAGCCCGCGCGATATCGCAGAGCGTTGCTAGGTGGTCCCACTGATTGGACCGGCCGGCGGTTGCGACAGCGACCTGGTGAGTGTCTGTGTCGAACCTTTCGACTTCGGAAAGCAGCGACCCGACGAGCTTCACCGTCTCGTCATGGCTCGGGACGAAATCCGGCGTCGCGCGGCATGCCACGGCGAGGGTGACCTCGCCCGACTCATCGCCGCACTCCACAAGAAGGTCATCCACCGGATGCGCCGGACCAGTTTGGAATGAGACCCTCCGAACCGGCAGCTCAGACGTCTCCGCCCGTCGTGCGCTGGTCAACATGCCGGCGAGATAGACGGCCGCGACGCGGTGCGCGAACGAAACGCCGCCCCCGCCGGTGGCGTAGGTGCTCGATCCTCGTTCCGTGCCACCGGTTACGGCAGTGGCACCCCCAGCGGTCGCATCCTGGGGAGCAGCGGCGGATCCAGATGCCGTCTCGCCTTCGGACCGAGCAGCAGCATCCGGTGCAACGGACTCGTTCATGGGTTCCTCGGTGGCATCGTGCGATATGTGGCCGCACTGCTCACCGTAGCGGTGCGTCGAGAACCGTGAAGGGATATCGCATCAGTCTCTGCCCAGTCCGCACACAGTCCGCAGGACACCCGATCAAGACCGTCGCACCCCATCGCCACCCAACAGCAAAAGGCCAGGTCAGCGACCTGCGGCCACCATCGCCGCAGGTCACCGACCCGCCCCATTACTAGGAGACGAAGAAGGCCTGACCTTCCTGCTCCCTCTGCTCCACCCGAAGGGCCCGTCCGGCAACCCCGGCCGGGCCCTTCGGCGTGCACCGGCGAGCGGGGACGCTACGCCCTCGGCGGCGCGGGCAGGTCGAGGAGGCGAGCGACGGCGGAGAGGACCGGTGCCGCGTGGGCGGCGGGCAGGCTGCTGTCGGCCCAGGACGCGGCGAGTCGGAGGAAGCCGGTCAGGTGGCGTTCGGCTTCGTCGAGCAGGTCGGCGAGGTGGCTGAGGGGCAGCTCGATCACCGGACTGGCGTCCTGTTCGGCGTCGACGGTCAATCGCGCCGTATCGCCGACGCGTTCGGCCATCGGGGAGGGGTCGTGCCCGAAGGAGGCCCGTCCAGTGCCGTCGACGACCTCGAACCAGTCGCGCCACTCCTCCAGCCCGTGGCAGCAGCCCGGTAGCAGGGTGGTGCCGGTGGTGGTGTCGGTGACCCGGAGTCCACCGGCGGCGAAGAGCGGATCCATGGTGAGCAGTCCGTGGAGGAACCCGGCGAGGCCGCTCTCGGCCTCCGGAGCGACGTCGTTGCACTCGGCGATGCGCATCACCGCCGTACCGACCTGCGTCGGGTCGAGCGCACCGCCGAGCGGCAGGAAACCGCTCGTCCGGACGGCGGCGACCGGCCAGAGGTCGAAGCCGTCGGACGGGTGGATCTCCAGGACGGGCTGCAGAACGATCACCCGCTCAGTGTGCGGCACACCCTCGGCTCACCTCGCTCCGCCGGTCATGAACTGAGCGTGCCCGTGAGTCGGCGCTCCCAGAAGACCTCGTCGCGCCAGGCGCCGTCGGCGTAGAAGTGCTCGTGGGCGACGCCCCAGGTGGTGAAGCCGTGTTTGCGGAGGATCGCCTGGGAGGCGAGGTTGTCGAGCTGGGTGTGCGCCTCCAGGCGGTGCAGGTTCAGTTCGTCCTCGGCGACCCGCAGGGTGAGGCCGACGGCGCGGCTCGTGTGGCCGAGGCCCTGGTGGGTCGAGGAGATCCAGTAGCCGAGAAAGCCCTTCTGGAACGGGTCGCGCAGGATCGAGCTGATCGTGATCCGCCCGATGACGGTCTCCCCGGACAGCACGACGCCGGGCCACACGAGCCCCAGGTCGTAGGAGGTCAGCAGGGCTTCGATGGCGGCGGCCTGGCCGTCGGGCGTGTAGAACTCCGCGGGCTTCGCGGGCATCCAGCGCGCGTACGCCTGTCGGTCCTGCGCGAGCAGGTCGGCGAGCGGAGCCGCGTCGGCGGGGTCGATCACGCGAATCGACGTGGGATGCGCCGGAGTTGAGCTGGTCATGGCAGGTCACCGTAGCGGTTCGGCGCCCGCGCCCCGGGCCCCGGTTGCCTCAGCCGGCCGGCGCGGGCGGTTCGACCGCGAGTGGTTCCTCCACCGCGAGGGAGTAGCGCAGCTTCTGCTTCGACGTGGCGCCCACGCGGTCGTAGAAGCGGATCGCGCCCTCGTTCCACGTGGGCGTCTGCCACTGGATCTCCGTCAGGCCCAGCGCCCGGGCCTCCTCGCGCAGGGCCGCGATGAAGAGGGGGCCGAGGCCGAGCCCGCGTTCCGTCGCGGCGAGGTAGAGGCAGTCCATGTGGAGGTACTCGGCGCCGTCCCAGGTGGAGAGCTCCGGGGCGCACGTGGCGTAACCGACCAGGCGGCCGTCCGGGAGCTCGGCCACCAGGCAACGCAGTCGGGGGCGCTGCGACGTGTCGAAGAGGAGCGCCTCCAGGCGGGCCGCGAGCCCCGGCGCCGGGGGCGCGGCCTTCTCGTACGCCGCGTGCTCGGCGGCCAGTTCGGCCACGCGGTCCAGGTCCTCCCGGCGCGCGTGCCGGACGCGGGCCGCCGGGCGCGCCGTACGCGGCTCCCGCTCGCTCATCGCACATCCCCCTCGACGACGTCCGACGCCCACGCGGCGACGCGCTCCGCGTTCGTCCCCGAGCCGTCCAGGACCTGCCGCACGAACGCCTCCCGCTCGTGCGCGAGCACCGCCGCCTCCCAGACGCACGGCGCGAGGCCCGCCCGCCCCGGACGCAGTTCCTCCGGGCGTCCCGCCGGGCCCGTCCAGATCGCCAGCTCCGACATGTGGCCCTCGATCCAGCTGTGGACCAGGACGTAGTCCCCGTCGCCGCCCGCGTGCAGGATCAGCACCGCGAGGCCCAGCGCGCCCGAGCGCCGCCCCAGCGCCAGTTGGTCCGCCGCGATCCGCAGGGCCGGCGCGAGCTCGGCCTCGCCGACCGTGCGGCCGGGGGCCTCGATCGCGTACACCTTCACGAGCTGGCCGCCGGCCTCCCTCGCGCCCCATGCCCGCGCGGTCCGGGCGTGATGCCCCTCCGCCAGCACCATCAGCGCCTTCTCGTCGACGAGTGCCGCGCCGTCCGTACGATCCGTCATACCGTCATCATGCCCGCCCCCACCGACATCCCGTTCCGGCCGAGCCACTGCCGGTACGGCGCCGCCCGCAGCGCCGCCTCCCAGTAGGCCGCCGCCAGGTCGTCGTACAGCGGGTCAAGCGCGGTCCCCTCGC
Organism: Streptomyces sp. NPDC047981; assembly: GCF_040653315.1. Taxonomy (NCBI): domain Bacteria; kingdom Bacillati; phylum Actinomycetota; class Actinomycetes; order Kitasatosporales; family Streptomycetaceae; genus Streptomyces; species Streptomyces sp. NPDC047981. Next base: position 26,878 of record NZ_JBEZNQ010000092.1, read on the forward strand.
GCGCGTAGAGCAACAGCCGTACCGCCAAGGGGTCGTCCCGTAAGGGGCGGATCGCCAGATCCTCCCGCGGCAACGATGTCGGCTGGCACGGCGCCACCGCTTCGCCGGAGACGATCAGGGACGCCGCCGTGTGGTAGTCGCCGTGCAGCAGCGGCGGATCGATGCCGGCCTCGTGCAGGACGCGGCGCAGCCCGTCCCACTCGCCGTCCACCGTCGGGTCGACCATCCAGCGGTCCTCGGCGAGGTCGGTCAGCTCCACCACCGGGCGCCGGGCCGCCGGGTGGTCGGCGGCCAGCGAGACGAACTGCGGCTCCCGTTCCACCAGGACCCGCTCCTGGAGCCCCTCCGGCACCCGCAGCGGGCACCCCTCGACCTCGTGGACGAAGGCCACGTCCAGCCGGCCCGCCGCGACCGACCGCACCAGCTCGTTGGCGGAGACGTCCATGTGGAGCGCGATGTCCGTCCCGGGCAGCCCCTGGCGCAGCCGGCGCAGCCAGCCCGGAAGGGCCCTGCTCGCGGTCGAACCGACCCGCAGCCGGGGCCCGTCGGTCCGCGCCGCCTCGGCCCTGGTCTCGGTGATCAGCAACGCCATCTGGTCGACCAGCGGCCGGGCCCGGCTGAGCACCGAGCGGCCGAGCGGTGTGGGCCGGCAGCCGGTGCGGCCGCGCGAGAACAGCTCCGCCCCCAGCGCGTTCTCGATCCGGCGCAGCTGCGTCGTCAACGAGGGCTGGCTCATACCCAGTTGCCGCGCCGCCTTGTGCAGACTGCCCGTCTCCGCGATGGCGCAGAGCGCGCGCAGATGCCTCACCTCCAACTCCATGCCCCGAGAGTAGGACGGCGCTGGGGGCCGCACCAGACACCCAAGTCGCACCAATTCCCTTTGATTGCAGGGAAGTTCAGACAGAATGAACGAGTCCGCACGATCGCGGGTGATGCGTTCGTGCTATCGCCTGCTGCCATCATCCGTACGCGCCCCGGCTCCCCCGACACTCTCTCCAACCGACCCAGGAGGAGCCCCCCATGCGACACCCCAAGGTCCTCACCGCCTCCCTCGCCGCCACCCTCGGCCTCGGCCTGGCCGCCGCGCTCGGCGCCGCGCCGGTGGCCGTGGCGGCGGCCCCCGCCGCCCCGTCCTCGGCGACCGCCGGGTACGCGGCCTACGCCGGATCCGCCGAGGACGCCAAGGCGACCAAGGCGTTCCACGAGGCCGTCATGAAGTCCGTGGCACAGAAGCGGGCCGCCAACCCCGGCGCGGCCGCCGTCACCGTCGTCTACAGCGCCGCGAACGCCCCGAGCTTCCGCACCCAGATCGCCCGGAGCACCCAGATATGGAACAGCTCGGTCGTCAACGTGCGGCTGGTGGAGGGCAGCAACCCGGACTTCCGCTACTACGAGGGCAATGACTCGCGCGGCTCGTACGCCAGCACCGACGGCCACGGCCGCGGCTACATCTTCCTCGACTACCGGCAGAACCAGCAGTACAACTCCACCCGCGTCACCGCCCACGAGACCGGGCACGTCCTCGGCCTCCCCGACCACTACTCCGGCCCGTGCAGCGAGCTGATGTCCGGCGGCGGCCCGGGCACCTCCTGTCAGAACGCCCAGCCCAACTCCCAGGAGCGGGCGCGGGTCGACCAGCTGTGGCGCAACGGCCTCACCTCGGCCGTCAAGGCGTTCTGATCCCCCTCCCCTCCCCCACCCCGGCGGGGCGGGCGGCCACCACGGCCGTCCGCC
>NZ_JBEZNQ010000093.1:0-28042 GCF_040653315.1 Streptomyces sp. NPDC047981
GGCGGGACGCCTGGGGGTTTACCTGGGCGTGGCGCGGGGGCGGGCGGCCGGGGTGAGGCGCTGGGCGGGGGCGCGCGGCGGGGCGGCGCGGGGTGCGGGCGCGGACTCCTCCGGGTCTGCAGGGCCGCGCGGTGTGCGGGCGGGGACTCCTCGGGGTCTACGGGATCGGGACATGAAGGCTCCTCCCGCCCGGTGCCCAGGCCGGCATCTCCGGCGGCCGGTCGGGGCGCGGGACGGGGATGTTCACCGGAACGGGAGGGCTGGCGGGGGCGCCTCACGCCGGAAGCGACCGCCGTGACGCCGGTACCAGGGGGCCCACCACCGCCTGGCGCTGGCGGGGGGCCGCCGAGCCGGTCCAGCAGGAGCCTCGGCGGGCGAGGAGGCGGCGGAGCCAGAGTTCGGTGGAGATGAGGTCGGCGAGGCCGTCCAGGGGGATCGGGTCGCCGTCGGCCGCCGCGTGGAGGGCCTTGCGGACCACGCGCGCCTCGATCAGACCCGCGTCGGCGAGGAGCGGGGCGTCGAAGAGGGACAGGAGGTGCGGGAGCGCGGCGCGCAGTCCGGCGCGGACGGCCGCCGCCGGGACCGCCGGGTTCGGCGCGCCCCAGCCCGCCGGGAGGTCGTGGACGCCCGCGCCCGCGAGGACGGTGCGCAGGACGGACGCGCGGGCGCCCGGCTGGACCCGGAGCGACTCGGGGAGGTCGCGGGAGGCCCGTACGACCTGGTTGTCCAGGAACGGGGCGTGCAGCCGCTGGCCGCGGATCTCGGCCGCCTGCTCCAGGACGCGGTGGTCGGCCGCGGCCCGCGCGAGGGCCGCACGCGCGCGTGCCTCCCCGGGCCGCTGCACCGACGTCGGCAGCGTCGCCGCCCGGGTCAGGCGAACCGATACTTCAGCCAGCGCCTCACCCGTCAGCCAGCGCGCCGCGGGACCCGGTCGCGACCAGGTCAGGGCGGAGAGGGAGGCCTCCACCGGTCCGTAGGCCCCCGGCCCCGGCCGGTTCGCGTCGAGCAGCAGCCGCGCCGCCGCCTCCAGGCCCGAGCGGTACGGCGTACGGGCGAGGCGGCGCGCCGCGCGGTAGACGGTCAGCGGGACCAGCATCGAACCCGCCGACGCCCCCGACGCCTTGGCCAGGGCCGTCACCGGCCGGAGGAGGGGCCTGCGGCGGCGGTCCATCAACAGGTCGGCGAGGCGCGCCGGGTGCGCGTCGAGGACCTGGCGCGCGCCAAGCCCCGTGAAGTGGTCCGCGCTGCCGCCGGCGAGCCGCCGCCGGTGCCGGTCGGCGACGACCAGCGACGGGCCGGGTTCGTCGGTCAGCGGCCCTTCCAGCTCCGCGTACGGCAGTGCCTCCGCGCCCGCCGCCACGACCACGTGGTGCAGGCGCGGGTTCGCCGCGATCGTCCGGGCCCGCTCCAGTTCCTCCTCGCGGTCGGAACCTCCGCCGGTCGCCAGGTCGTTGAAGGTGACGGCGAGCAGCCGTTCCCCGGCGCCGGTGCCGTGGCCGAGGATCGTCCCGGGCACCCCCGGCAGGCCGGCCGCGAGGAGCGCGAGCGTGCCGGACGCGCTGCCGCCGGACAGGTCCGCGCCGATGCCGGGCGCCGGGCCGCCGCCGCGGGCCGCCCTCCGCTCGGCCGGCCCCATGCCGGGCACGGGTCCCGGGTCGGGGAGGGGTGCCTCCGGCGCGTGCCGGGGCGCGGTGAGCCGGGCCCGCACGGCGTCGACCAGCGCGTCCCGTACGCCTTCCACGGCCCGCCGCGGCTCGACCTCGGCCGCCGCGACGGCGAGCGAGGCCACCGCTTCGTATCCGGCGATCTCCCGTGAGCCCTCGCGCAGGATCAGCGCGTGCCCGGGCGGCACCCGCTTCACGCCCTCGTACGGGGTCGAGTCGCGCAGCGCCTCCGGGGTCTCCGGGCAGGCGAGCAGCGCGGCGAGGTGGCCGATGTCGAGTTGGGCCTCGACCAGGTCCGCCAGCGGCAGGGCGGCGGTCGCGTACGCGGTGCCGCCCGCCCACGGGGTGTGGAACACCGGCCGCGCGCCCGCCAGATCACCGGTCACGGTGACGCGGCGGCCGACCCGTACGACCGCCGTGTAGCTGCCCGCCCAGGCGGTGAGATGGCGCAGCGCGCCCCCGCGCGCGGTGAGCAGGCCCACCCGCAGCTCCTCGTCGCTGGCGGCGCAACACCCCAGGACCGCGAGGCGGGTGTGCGCGTCGACGCTGATCACGCGGACCTCGTCGGGGCGCCAGTCGCCGACCGCCCAGAGCGGATCGGGGTCTCCCCAGAGGAGTTGGGCGCCCACGGGCTGCACCGTGCGTCCCTCGGACGCCGGGTCCCCGACGGCCCCCACGTGCCCCGCCTGCCCCACGTGCCCGGCTTGCCCCACGTGCCCCGCAGCGGCTGTACCGGAGGTAACCGTCGTACCGAAGCCCGCGGCGACACTGCTCCAGCCCACCAGCCATCGCATCGGCGCCTCCACGTCGGTTCAGTGGAGGAACATGCTGCCACGACAACAGCGCACGGAGGGGGCTCCGGGGTCGCGCGCCCGGATGCGAATGCGCCCCTGGCATGGGCCAGTTGACACCGGTGGGACCACGGTCGTCATTCGGCCATTCTCGATGGCGCGGATCCGGCGCCGCCCGACACCCCCGACGGAGCCACCGGCCGTCGGCAGTCCGGGAGGCACTGTCCGCCTCCCGGAGCCGTCCGCCGCCCGCGGGGAACGAGGCGACGGTATCCCCCAGCCCACCGGTCCACAGCCGGGTGGGCCGACCCACGCAGGACTCATCGAAGCGCTCCCCCGCCGACCGGACGAGAGCGCACGGCCAGGCGCACGGCCACACAGCCGGAGCACGCGCCCCAAGGCGCCCCATGGGCGCGCCGCACGTGCGCCGCGCACGCCGGACGGCGGACGGCGAGGGATCCGCCGACGCCGCTACGCCATCTGTCGGCCATCCGTCTGTTCCCACAACAATCCCGCCATACGGAACTCCGCCCCTTAACGGTCGGGATGCGGCGAACTACGCTGTGTTTACGAATGCCGCACGCCTATGCCCGGCGTCGTGGCGGCCGTCTTGGGTGTCGAGGGGTGGCGTCATGTCCAGGGAGCAACGCGGGCCGAACGAAAAGCTCGGCACGGTTCTCGCCCTCGCGGGAATCAGCAACGCCGGCCTCGCCCGGCGCGTCAACGACCTGGGCGCGCAGCGCGGTCTGACGCTTCGATACGACAAGACCTCGGTGGCCCGCTGGGTGTCGAAGGGCATGGTGCCGCAGGGCGCCGCGCCGCACCTGATCGCCGCCGCCATCGGCCAGAAGCTGGGCCGGCCCGTGCCCCTGCACGAGATCGGGCTCGCCGACGCCGACCCCGCACCCGAGGTCGGGCTCGCCTTCCCGCGCGACGTGGGCGAGGCGGTCCGCTCGGCCACCGAGCTCTACCGCCTCGATCTCGCCGGCCGACGGGCCGGGGGCGGCGGGATCTGGCAGTCGCTGGCCGGCTCCTTCGCGGTCAGCGCGTACGCGACCCCCGCCTCCCGGTGGCTGATAACGCCCGCCGACTCCTCCGTCGAGCGCCTCGTGCAACCGGCCGAGGAGCAGCAGGCCGGCGAGGGACCCGAGACCGGCCCCCACGCGCGCGTGGGCCACAGCGACGTCGCCAAGCTGCGGGAGGCCGCCGAGGACGCGCGCCGCTGGGACTCCAAGTACGGCGGCGGCGACTGGCGCTCCTCGATGGTCCCGGAGTGCTTACGTGTCGACGCGGCACCGCTGCTCCTCGGCTCGTACTCGGACGAGGTCGGGAGGGCGCTCTTCGGCGCCACCGCCGAGCTGACCCGGCTGGCCGGCTGGATGGCCTTCGACACCGGCCAGCAGGAGGCCGCGCAGCGGTACTACATCCAGGCGCTGCGCCTCGCCCGCGCCGCCGCCGACGTGCCGCTCGGCGGATACGTGCTGGCCTCCATGTCCCTCCAGGCCACCTACCGGGGCTTCGCCGACGAGGGGGTCGACCTCGCCCAGGCCGCCCTGGAACGCAACCGGGGCCTGGCCACCGCCCGCACCATGTCCTTCTTCCGGCTCGTCGAGGCCCGCGCGCACGCCAAGGCGAGCGACGGCACGGCGGCGGCCGCCGCGCTCAAGGCCGCCGAGGGATGGCTGGAGCGCTCGCGGGAGGGCGACGCCGACCCGTCCTGGCTGGGCTTCTACTCGTACGACCGGTTCTGCGCGGACGCCGCCGAGTGCTACCGGGACCTGAAGGCGCCCCGCCAGGTGCGCCGCTTCACCGAGCAGGCGCTGTCCCGGCCGACGGAAGAGTTCGTCCGCTCGCACGGGCTGCGGCTCGTCGTGTCGGCGGTGGCGGAGCTGGAGTCGGGCAACCTGGACGCCGCCTGCGCGGCCGGCACGCGCGCGGTGGAGGTGGCCGGCCGGATCTCGTCCGCCCGCACCACCGAGTACGTACGGGACCTGCTGCACCGGCTCGAACCGTACGGGGACGAGCCCAGGGTCATGGAACTTCGGGAGCGGGCACGGCCGCTCCTGATGACCCCGGCCTGAACGCGCGGTGACAGGGCGGGCCGCGTCGGCCGGAGTGGCGCGTGACGCGTGTCCCAGGGGGTTTAGCCGATCTGTCAGTGGGCCAGTGCACTATCGGGGTGGGAGGTGGTGCAGGTGTACACGCACGACGTCGACTGCGACGTGCTCGTGATCGGCGGCGGGATCGTCGGTCTGTCGACGGCGTACGCCCTGACGCGCGCCGCTCCCGGCACCCGCGTCACCGTCCTGGAGAAGGAGCACGGCCCGGCCCGCCACCAGACCGGGCGGAACAGCGGGGTGATCCACAGCGGGATCTACTACCGCCCCGGCTCCCTGAAGGCACGGTTCGCGGTCAAGGGCGCGGCCGAGATGGTCAAGTTCTGCGCCGAGTACGGGCTGCCGTACGAGGTCACCGGCAAGCTGATCGTCGCCACCGGCCGCGACGAGCTGCCCCGGCTCCACGCGCTCGTGCAGCGCGGCCGCGAGAACGGCATCCCGGTGCGGGAACTGGGCCCCGCCCAGATCGCCGAGTACGAACCGAACGTGCGGGGCCTCGCCGCCATCCACGTCGGCACCACGGGGATCTGCGACTACGGAGCGGTGGCGGAGCAGCTCGCCGAGGCCTCCGGGGCGCGCATCCTGTACGGCTCCGAGGTCACCGCCGTCGACCGGCGACCCTGGGGCGTCGCCGTCCGCACGGCGGCCGGGACGGTGGTGCGCGGGCGGGTCCTGGTGAACTGCGCGGGGCTGCAGTGCGACCGGGTGGCGCGGCTCGCGGGCGACGAGCCGGGCATGCGGATCGTGCCCTTCCGCGGCGAGTACTACGAGCTGGCCGACCCTTCGCTGATCCGGGGCCTGGTCTACCCGGTCCCCGACCCGGCCTTCCCCTTCCTGGGCGTCCATCTGACCCGGGGCGTCGACGGCGGTGTCCACGTCGGGCCGAACGCGGTGCCGGCGCTGGCCCGGGAGGGGTACGACTGGTCGGTCGTCCGGCCCGGCGATCTGGCGGGGACGCTGGCGTGGCCCGGTGCGTGGCAGATCGCCCGGGAGCACTGGCGCTACGGGGCCGGTGAGCTGCGCCGCTCGCTGTCGAAGCGGGCCTTCACGGAGGCGGTGCGCAGGCTGCTGCCGGCCGTTGAGGAAACGGATCTGCGCAGGGCTCCGGCGGGGGTGCGGGCGCAGGCGGTGCTGCGGGACGGGACGCTGGTGGACGACTTCCTGATCCGCGAGGCGCACCGGACGGTGCACGTCCTGAACGCGCCGTCGCCGGCCGCGACGGCCTCGCTGCCGATCGGCCGCGAGGTTGCGTCCCGGGCCCTGGCCCTGCTGTAGGGCGCTCTCCCCTGGGCGCCCGGCTGTAGGGGGCTCTCCCGTAGGCACCCGGCTGTAGGCGGCCTCCCCGGCGCCCTCCCGTAGGCGCCCTCCCACCGGCGCCCTCCCCCGGGCGCCCGCAGGCCGGGGCCTTCGCGCGGAAAGCCTCCTCGGACCCCGGGACCGTAGAATGGGGCGCATTGTGTCTGAGTCCCGTGAAGCCGTCACCCAGCCCCAGCCCCAGTCCCAGCCCGAACCGCAGCCCGTCTTCCGGCGGGGCAGCCAGAGGTTCGCCGCCGGGGAGGGGCCGCTGCCCGATCCCGCCGGGTCGCACCACGAGCGGCGGATCCGCAGCTTCCAGCCGCGCCGCAGCCGGGTCACCACGGGGCAGGCGGAGGCCATGCTGAAGCGCTGGCCCGACTGGGGTCTCGACATCGACGGCAAGCGGGTCCTCGACCTGGACGAGATGTTCGGCGGCCTTCCCGTGGTCCTGGAGATCGGCTTCGGCATGGGCGAGGCCACGGCCCAGATGGCCGCCGCCGACCCCGGCACCGGCATCCTCGCCGTCGACGTCCACACCCCCGGCCAGGGCAACCTGCTCGGTCTCGCCGACCGCGGCGGACTCGAGAACGTCCGGGTCGCCAACGGCGACGCGATCATCCTGCTCCGCGAGATGCTCACGGCCGACGCCCTCGACGGCTGCCGCGTCTACTTCCCCGACCCCTGGCCGAAGAAGCGCCACCACAAGCGCCGGCTGATCCAGCCCGAGTTCCTCACGCTGCTCGCGACGCGGATGAAGCCCGGCGCCGTGCTGCACTGCGCCACGGACTGGGAGGAGTACGCCGAGCAGATGCTCGAAGTCCTCTCCGGCCACCCCGACTTCGAGAACACCGTGCCCGACGGCGGCTACGCGCCCCGCCCGGAGTTCCGCCCCCTGACCCGCTTCGAGGGACAGGGCCTGGACAAGGGGCATGTCGTGCACGACCTGCTCTTCCGCAGGAAGTAGCCGCCGCCCGGAGCGACATCGGACCGGCCCGGTCGTCCACAGGGAAACGGCTCTTGTCGGAGAACTCCTTCGCAGGTGTCAGTCCTCCTCGTTAGGGTCGATCACGTGTCGAACCACGTTCCCGTCCCCACAAGGGACACCGAGGAGCCGGCCTTCACGGCCGTTCCGGACCGCGCCCAGTGGCGCTACAGGCCTCGTCGCGCCTTCTGGCGCAGCAAGCTGGTCCGGGCCATCGCCGTGATCACCGTGCTCGCCATCTGCGCGCTCGTGATCCTCGCGATCGTCCGGGAACAGACCGGCACCGAGGGCTTCCTCGTCGGCCTCGGCCTCGCGGTCCTGCCCGTGCCGCTGCTCATGGCCGCCTTCCGCTGGCTCGACCGGGTCGAGCCGGGCCCGTGGAAGAACCTGATCTTCGCCTTCGCCTGGGGCGCGTGCGCCGCGACGCTCGTCGCGATCCTCGCCAACTCCTTCGCGGTCCGCTGGATCGCGACCGCCACGGCCGACCCCGCCTCCGCCGAGTCCTGGGGCGCCACGGTCGTCGCCCCGGTCGTCGAGGAGAGCGCCAAGGCCGCGGCGATCCTGCTGATCTTCCTCTTCCGCCGACGGCACTTCACCGGCCTCGTCGACGGGGTCGTGGTCGCGGGCTTCACCGCCACCGGCTTCGCCTTCACCGAGAACATCCTCTATCTCGGCAACGCCTTCGGCGAGGACCAGGACCTCGGCTCCGGTGGCCTCGGCTCGATGACCGCGGCCACCTTCTTCGTGCGGATCGTGATGTCGCCGTTCGCCCATCCGCTGTTCACGGTCTTCACCGGCCTCGGCTTCGCGTTCGCCGCCCTCGCCACGTCCCGCCACAAGTTCCTGCGGACCCGACGGGTCCTGCTGCCGCTCGCCGGGCTGCTCCTCGCCATGGTCATGCACGCCCTGTGGAACGGCTCCGCGACGATCCTCGGGCCGCTCGGCTTCATCCTGATCTACGGCATGTTCATGGTGCCCGCCTTCGGCCTGCTGACCTGGCTGGCGATATGGAGCAGGCAGCGCGAGCTGCGCACGATATCCGGTCAGCTCCCCGCGTACGCCGCGGCCGGCTGGCTCTCGCCGGCCGAGCCCCTCGCGCTCTCCTCGATGCGGGCCCGCTCGGTGGCCCGAGACTTCGCCCGCCGCACGTACGGCCCGCCGGCCGCCACCGCCGTCGGGGAGTACGAGGCGTTCGCGACCACCCTCGCCTTCCTGCGCCACCGCGCCCAGCGCGGCGCGCAGGACCCCGACTTCACGGCGCGCGAGCAGGAGCTGCTCCATCACCTGTGGCAGCGCAAGCCGGTCGCGTCACCCGCGCTCACGTACGCGGCACGGGCGACGGGCCGGGTCTGGGCGCCGCCGCAGTACCTCGACTACGGCGGCTACAACCCGTACCAGAGCTAGGACTTCAGGACCCTCAGGCTGCGGCGTCCGGTTCGGAGGCCTCCGTCAGGAGGGTCAGCTCCGCCGGGGTCAGGCGGAGATCGGCCACCGCCACGAGGGCCGGGAGCTGTTCGACCGTACGGGCCGAGGCGATCGGGGCGGCGACGGTCGGCCGGGAGGCGAGCCAGGCCAGGGCGACGGTGGCGACCTCCGCGTCGTGCGCCGCGGCGACGGTGTCGAGGGCGGCGAGGATCCGCCGGCCCCGCTCGGTCTCCGCGTGCTCGGAGGCACCCTCGGCACGGACGCTGTCGACGGTCTTCCCGGCGCGGTACTTGCCCGTGAGGAAGCCGGAGGCAAGGGCGAAGTACGGGACGGCCGCGAGCCCGGCCCGCTCGGTGGTGGCCAGCAGCTCGCCCTCGTAGGTGTCGCGCGACAGCAGGTTGTAGTGCGGCTGCAGGGCGACGTAACGGGCGAGGCCTTCGGCCTCGGCGAAGTCGAGGGAGGCCTGGAGCCGCTCGGGAGAGATGTTGGAGGCGGCGACGGCGCGCACCTTGCCGTCCCGCACCAGCTGGTCGAGCGCGGTGACGATCTCCTCGACCGGGACGGTCGGGTCGTCGAAGTGCGAGTAGTACAGGTCGATGTGGTCGGTCCCGAGCCGCCGCAGCGACTCCTCCACCGCGCCCTTGATCGTGGTCGCGGCGAGGCCCTTGTAGCGGGGGTGCGCGCCGACCTTGGTCGCGATGACCACCTCGGAGCGGTTGCCGCGGGAGGCCAGCCACTTGCCGATGACCGTCTCGGACTCTCCGCCCTGATTGCCCTCGGCCCAGGCCGAGTACATGTCGGCGGTGTCCACGAAGTTGCCGCCCGCGGCGGTGTAGGCGTCGAGGACCGCGAAGGACTGCTCCTCGTCGGCGGACCAGCCGAAGACGTTGCCGCCCAGTGCGAGGGGGAAGACGTCGAGGTCTGAGGTGCCCAGCGGGCGAAGTGAGGTCATGGGACGGTACAACGACCGTCCCGGGGCCGGGTATTCCGGCAGCCCTGAGGTCGGGGGGGGGTGCCGCCAGGACTGCCGGAGTCGGGAAGTCTCCGGGGGTCGCTAGACCGAGAGGCCCTTGCTGCCCAGCCAGGCCGCCGGGTCGATGCCCGCGCCGCCCGCGGTGTGGACCTCGAGGTGCAGGTGCGGGCCGGTCACGTTGCCGGTCGCGCCCACGCGCCCGATCGTGTCGCCGGTGCCCACGGTCTGGCCGACGCTCGCCGTCATCGAGGACAGGTGCGCGTACCAGACCTCCGTGCCGTCCTCCAGCTCGAGGACGATCCGGTAGCCGTACGAGCCGGACCAGCCGGCCGACTTGATGGTGCCGCCGTGCACCGCCTTGACCGGCGTGCCGGTGGGCGCCGCGAAGTCGAGGCCGGTGTGCTGGCCGGAGGACCACATGGAGCCGGACTGGCCGTAGGTGGAGGTGATCGTGTACGAGGACGTGGGCAGCGAGTAGCTCGCGGCGAGCTTGGCCAGGCGCTCGGCCTCGGCCTTCGCCGCCGCCTCCTCCTCGGCCTTCTTCTTGGCCGCGGCCGCTTCCTTCTCGGCCTGGTCCGCCTTGGCGGCGGCCTCGGCGGCGGCCTTCTCGGCGGCCGCCTTCTCCGCCGCGGCCTTCTCGGCGGCGTCGGCGGAGGCCTGCTGCTGCTCGGCCTGCTGGAGGATGCGCGCGCGCAGCGCCTCGCCCGCGTCGGCGGCCGACGTGGTCTTGGCACCGTCGGCCTTGTCGACGCTGTCGGCCGGCAGGGCCAGGGTGGCCGTGAGGGGCTGCGGGTTGGTCGTACCGGAGTCCGAACCCGCGTCGTCGTCCGAGATGAACTCGCCGACACCGGGCAGCTCGGAGGCGTCCGGCAGGTTGAGGTCGGGAAGCGATATCGAGACCGGGGGCTTCTCCTTGGCGGTCGCCATGCCGCCCGCGCCGACCGCCGCGATGACACCGACGCCGAGGACGGTGGAGGAGCGGGCGAAGCCGGAGCGCTGCTTCACGACGCGGTGGCGGCCACCCGAACGGGACTGCTGGCGCAGGGAGTCCTCGGTGGGGTTCCACTCCCCCCACGTCGCCGCGTCGTCGTCCGTCCCGGCGGCGCCACGGGCGCCGAACGCGTGGAACCCGTCAGAAAGACCTTCGGGGGCAGGGCTGTTGGACGCCACGGAGGCGTGCTCCTTTCCTTCCTTCTCGCCTACCGGGTTAGCTGACGGGTTCGGAGCAGGAAGGTCTCCTACGGGCGGTTCCGCACGGGTGCGAAGGTGCCCGATTCACCCCAAGTAGTGGTTCCCCGGTTCCCTTTCAGGATTCGGCGCACGCGCACGGTGCCGTCTCTTGCGACGGCTGGGACGACCGCGCTGCGTTATCGAACGTTAATAGACACGGGGGGCTGATTCCAAGCTGTTCCCGTTGATCATTCCCGAGATTGAGCTGGTACAGCCCGATTTGAGCCCGCTTCAGTACGAAGTCTTACCGCGCCGCGGTGAGTGACGGTTCGTCAATTGTTATCGGAGCGGTACCCCTCCACTACGCAAGGTCACGGCGGCCGTCATGGCAGTGGTCACGGCAGTCGTCACAGCAGGGCACGGCAGGGCACAGCAGGGGTCACGGCAGAGGTCACGGCAGGGGTCACGGCACCACGGGCATCGTCCGGCGCCGCTCCGGCTGGCCCGCGCCCGGCCGGCTCACGGCGAGCAGCGCCATGTCGTCGGTGGAGCCCCCACCCGTGTACCGGCGCACGTCGTCGACCAGCGCGTCGAGCAGTTCCTCGGGGCCCGGGAAGATCCTCCCGGCGAGCCGCTCGGCCGGTTCGTAGAACGCCCCCGAGGCGTCGCGCGCCTCGGAGAGCCCGTCGGTGTAGAGGAGCAGCGTGGCGCCCGGCGGGTACGGGGCCTCGTCGGCCCGGTCGGGCCAGGCGGCCAGCTCGCCCATGCCGAGCGGCAGCGCGGGCTCGGTCGGCTCCAGATGCGCCAGGCCCCCGTCCGCGTGGAGCAATAGCGGCTCGGGGTGGCCCCGGTTCACCACCCGTACCCGCCCTTCCCCGCGCGGGATCTCGGCGAGGACGGCGGTGGTGAACCCCTCGAAGGCGTCGAGCCCGTCCCGGCGGGTGCCCTCGCGGGCGAGCGCCCGCTCCAGGCGTTGGGCGACGCCCTCGAGGGAGGACTCCTGCTCGGCCGCCTCCCGGAAGGCACCGATCACGACAGCGACCGCCTCCACCGCGTCGAGCCCCTTGCCGCGCACGTCACCCACCACGAGCCGGACCCCGAACGGCGTGTCCTGGACGGCGAAGAGGTCACCGCCGATGAACGCGTCCGCCTGCGCGGCCTCGTAGCGGGCCGCGACCTGGAGCCCGCCGATCCGCTCGGCGGGCGTCGGCAGCACGGCCTTCTGCGCGGTCTCCGCGATCACCCGCGCCGAGGCGAGCCGCTCGCCACTGCGCCGTACGACCCGGTTGATCAGCAGGGCGAGCGCGGAGACGGTGACGACGGTCAGCGTCTCGGTGAGGGCGGGGATGTCGTTGACGGTGTCGTTGTAGACGTGCAGCCCGATGCTGGCGAGGACGGCGGCGATGCCGGTGAGCAGCGTCGTGAGCATGGAGAAGAACGGCGCGGCGATGAGCGGCGCGGCGGCGAACATCGGGGAGGCCGTGTACGAGGCGGGGGTGGACAGGTCGAAGACGATCCCGCCGACGATCACCAGCGGCGGCAGGGCCCGGATGAAGCGGCGCGCCCGCTCCGCCCGCCGCCGCGGGCCCCGAGAGGAGAGCCCGTTGGCCGAGCCGTTCGCCAGGCCGTTCGCTGAGCCGTTCGCCCGCCCGCTCGCCGAGCCGTTGGCGAGGCCGTTCGCCCGCCCGCCCGCCGAGCCGTTGCGCGCCCCGGCGCCCCGCCCGTTCACCGACGGACGCGGCTGCCCCTTCCCCCGCCCCTGCCCCCGGTCCGGCCCTCGTTCCTGCCCCTGCCCCTGGCCCTGCCCCACCTGTGGTCTCCTGCCCGGTCCGTACACGGCACGGCGACGGACGGTACCGCGCCCTCCCCAGGGTGGCGGGAGCCGCGCCGCTCGGCGACCCCCGCTCGGCCATGTGGGGGACACGGGTTCCGCACTCCCCGCAGCCGCACGAGCGCCGCCCGGTCGTCGGAAACGGCCGGAAACGACGAAGGCCCGGATCCAGTGACTGGATCCGGGCCTTCGTTGCTACTGAGTAGCGGGGACAGGATTTGAACCTGCGACCTCTGGGTTATGAGCCCAGCGAGCTACCGAGCTGCTCCACCCCGCGTCGGTGAATACGACCTTACGGCATGGTGCGCGGATCCCCTAATCCGTTTCCCGGCCGAGGTCTCAGCAGCCACAGTCCTCGGCGTCGACCGGGGCGGTGAGCGGGTCCGCGTCCTTCTTCGCGGGGCCCTCCCACGTCTCGTACGCGAAGCCCTCCCGGACCCAGTACTCGAAGCCGCCGAGCATCTCCTTGACCTGGAATCCCAGCTGGGCGAGGGCGAGCGCGGCGCGGGTGGCGCCGTTGCAGCCGGGGCCCCAGCAGTACGTGACCACGGGAACGGACTTGTCGAGCAGCTGCTCGGCCTGCTCGGCGATGAGCGCGGTCGGCAGGTGGAGGGCGCCGGGGACGTGGCCCTGGTCCCAGGACGCGGTGGAGCGGGAGTCCAGGACCACGAAGCCGAGGTCGCCGCCGGCGGCGACGGCGCTCGCGACATCGGAGACGTCGGCGTGGAAGGCGAGGCTGGCGGAGAAGTACGCGGCCGCGGCCTCGGGAGCGGCGGGCGGGGTACGAAGTACGGCGTTGACCTGCGCGGTTGTCGTCATGCATGAAAATCTACGGTTGACGATCACGGCGCTGAAGTGGCAGATCCCGGCGGTGGGACGGCTCCGCCGGGAAAATCCGGGCGTTCGGCGGGGGACGACAAGGGATCTCACGCTGCGGACGCCGGGGACGCCGGGGACGTTTCCGGGCCGCGGACGTGTCACGTCACGGGGACGCCGTCCGTCATGGACATAAGGGCACGTGACGATCCGGCGAGCCACGAGCCGGCGCCACGAGACGCGAGCCACCAGCCACGAGCTACGAGCTACGAGCTACGACGAGGGAGATGACGCACCGATGGACGACGACAAGGACCTCCTGGCCGCGCGCTTCGATGCCGACCGCACCCACCTCAAGGCGGTCGCCTACCGGATGCTCGGCTCGCTGAGCGAGGCCGAGGACGCCGTCCAGGAGGCGTGGTTCAAGCTGAGCCGCTCCGACATCGGTGACGTACGGAACCTGAGCGGCTGGCTCACCACCGTCGTCGGCCGGGTCTGCCTGGACATGCTGCGCTCGCGCGCCTCGCGCCGCGAGGACCCGCTGGAGTACTACGTCCCCGATCCGCTGGTGCGCGGCGCGGACGGCGGTCGGAGCGACCCGGAGGAGGAGGCGCTGCTGACCGACTCGGTCGGCCTCGCGATGCTCGTGGTCCTGGACACGCTGGGCCCGGCCGAGCGGCTCGCCTTCGTCCTGCACGACATGTTCGCGGTCTCCTTCGACGAGATCGCCCCGATCGTGGACCGCACCCCGGCCGCGACCCGCCAGCTCGCCAGCCGGGCCCGCCGCCGGGTCCAGGGCGCGGCGCCCGGCCCGGCGCCCGACCTCACCCGCCAGCGCGAGGTCGTCGGCGCGTTCATGGCGGCCTCGCAGGGCGGTGACTTCGAGGGCCTGCTCGCGGTCCTGGACCCGGACGTGCTGCTGCGGGCGGACGGCGGCAAGGCGGCCGCGGCGCTCTCGAAGGTGGTGCGCGGCGCCGAGGCGGTCGTCAACCAGGCGCTCACGTTCGCCCGCTTCCGCCGCGAGTACCGCGAGGTGCTGGTCAACGGCGCGCCGGGCGTCATCTCCTTGGTGGACGGCGGCCGCGTGGCCGGACTCATGGCCTTCACGATCGTCGGCGACCGCATCACGCAGATCGACATCATCGCGGACCCGGAGCGGCTGGAGGCGCTGGGCGTCGGCGCGTCCTAGGGCCTGATACCGAACGACAGGCCCTGGACCGCCGGGCCGGCCCGCCCTGGCGGCGCCGTCGGCCCGGCGAGGCCGAGGGCGGTCAGGGCGGCCGTGCCCGCGACCGCGTGGTCGCCGCCCGCGAGGAGCAGGGTGCGGGCGGACTGGTAGCGGCAGCCGGCCGCCTCGAACGCCGCGGCGGCCGTGAGCTGCCGGGGCAGGTCCCCCTCGCGGAGCGCCTCCGTCCGGTCGAGGTGGGCGGAGGCGACCGGGTTCCCGGCGACCGTCGTACGGGCCGCGGCCAGCCGGGCACGGGCGTCGGGGTGGCCGGCGAGCACCGAGGCCTCGGCCCGGAGCGTCACGTACCAGTGCAGCCATATCCAGGAGACCCACTTCCACACCCGCTCCGGCTCGGGCGAGACCCGGTCGAGGGCCGCGTCCGGGTCGCCCCGGTGGAGAAGGAGCTGGGCGTCGAGGACCGCGCCGTAGCCGTGGTGGTACTCGTCGCCCGTACCCGCCCGGTCGACGATGCCGAGCCACTCCGCTCGGGCGCCCTCGTCGCCACGCAGGCCGTGGACCAGGGCGACCGACGCGGCGGCGGGGCCGAGGGAGAAGGAGCGGCGGCGGCCGCTCCGCTCCCACGCGTCCAGGAACCGCGCGCTGCCGGTGAGCACCTCGTCGCCATGGCCGGCGAACGCGTCCGCGACCAGGAGCCAGGACGTGGCGTGGTGGCCCACCTCGGCGAGGAGCGGGTGACGGGCCAGCCGCCCGCCCCAGCGGCGGGCACCCGGCAGGTCGCCCACGCCGAGGGCGGTTCCGGCGGCCATGGCGAGCGCGTCCATCAGCTCGTGCGTATGGGCGGGGGCGGAGGCGGAGGCGGAGGTACGGGCCTGGGCGGGGGCGGGGGTACGGGCCTCCGGGTCGTCCCCGGTCAGCAGGTCGATGCGGCGCCGGGCGGCAGCAGCGGCGGCGAAGGGCTCCCCGGCCCAGCACTGGGCGCCCGAGAGCGCGTCGAGGGCGGCGGACTCCGCGACCGGGTCGCCCGTGCGGCGCGCGAGCGCCACGGCCCGCTCGGCGCGGGCGACGGTCTCGGCCGCCGTGTTGTCGGTGTCGCCCTGCACCGCGCCGAACGCGTCCGCGAGCACCGCCGCCTCCGCGAGCGCGACGGCCGCCTCCGCCGCCGGGTCGGTACCGGCCGACTCGCTCGCCTCCTTGAGCAGGACGGTCACGTCGTCGGCGGACGGAAGGCGGGTGAACTCGCTGGAGAAGCGGTACGCGACGGTGGCGGCCGCCGCCAGGTCGCGCCCGGCCCCCGCGGTGTCCCCCGCGCTGCGGGCGGCCTCGGCGGCGGCTCGGTGCAGGCGGAGCATGTCGTCGCCGAGCCTGCGGCAACCGGCGACGGCGGCGGCCTGCCGAAGGGCGGCGGCCCCGGCGTCGCCCGCCACGGTGGCGGCCTGTTCGTACCGTTGCTGGGCCTCGCCGAGCAGGTTGCGGGTGAAGGCGGCGCCGGCCAGGGAGAGGGCGAGGGCGTGGGCATCGGCCTGCTGGTCCGTACGGCCCGCGGCCCAGCCGAGGGCGGCCCGCAGCTCGTCCGCCACGGCGTCGAACCGCGCGCGCCAGTCGGCACCGCCGTCCGGACGCTCGGTGTCGTCGGTCCCGTCACCGCCGACCGCCACCAGCTCCGCCGCACGCTGCAGGCACCAGCGCACGTGCCGGGTGCGGACGGCGGTCAGCTCGTCCGCCTCGGCGAGCCGCTCCGTCCCGTACTGGCGGATCGTCTCCAGGGCCTGGTACCGCGTACCCGTCTCGGACGGTGTCACCGCGAGCAGGCTCTGCTCGGCGAGACGCCCGAGACCGTCGGCGACGTCGAGCGCGTCCAGCGGAACGGCCCCCGCGGCCTCGACGTCGCCCTCGAAGGCGATCTCGGCGGCGCCCTCGGCGGCGATCTCGGTGGCCGCCTCGGCCGTGAACGGCACCGCGAACACCGACACCCGGCGCAACAGCGCCTGGTCCGGCGGCGCCAGCAGGTCATGGCTCCAGTCGAGGACGGCCCGTACCGAGCGGTGCCGGTCGGTGGCGCGGGGGCCTCCGGCGAGCAGGCGCAGTTGCTGGGAGAGACCGGCCGTGAGGCCGTCGAGCCCGAGCGTGGCGCAGCGGGCGGCGGCGAGTTCGATCGCGAGGGCCATGCCGTCGAGCCGTTCGCAGAGGGCGACGACCCGGGCGCGTACCGCCGGATCCGTGAGCAGCCCCACCACGGCCGACGCGCCGACGGCGCCCGCCCGGTCGAGGAACAGGGCCACGGCGTCCGAGTCGTCGCCGCCTTCACGGGACAATGGCGGTACGGAGAAGGCCCGTTCGAAGGGGACCAGCAACCGGGCCCGGCTCGTCACGAGGACCCGCACCCGGGGGCAGGCCGTCAACAGCCGCTCCAGGAAGGGCGCGACGCCCCCGTCCCGTATCTGCTCGCAGTTGTCGAGGACGAGCAGGGCCTGCCGGTCCGCGAGGGCGGCGAGCACCGCGTCGTCGATCCCGCCGCCGGGCCGCTCACCCACGCCGAGCGCCGCGGCGAC
Source organism: Streptomyces sp. NPDC047981 (assembly GCF_040653315.1). Taxonomy (NCBI): domain Bacteria; kingdom Bacillati; phylum Actinomycetota; class Actinomycetes; order Kitasatosporales; family Streptomycetaceae; genus Streptomyces; species Streptomyces sp. NPDC047981. The sequence goes on from NZ_JBEZNQ010000093.1 coordinate 16,804, forward strand.
GGCGGCGCCGACCCGGTTCTCCTCGGTGACCGGGACCAGGTCGACGAACCACACCCCGTCGGCGAAGTCGTCGGAGACGTCTGCGGCGACCGCGAGCGCGAGCCGCGTCTTGCCCACCCCGCCGGGACCGACGGCGGTCACCTGCCGGTGCGCCCGCACGGCCGCGGCCAACTCCTGTCGCTCACGCACCCGCCCGACGAAGGCGGTCAGCGGGGCCGGCAGCGGAACGGGCACGGCACGGGAGGACCGCTCCTCCTGATGGCCGACCCCTTCCTCGGACTCGGCCTCGGCCTCGGCACGGGCACGTTCGATCGCGTACCGGGCGAGCGCGCGCCGGTCCGGCACCTCCAGCTTGCGCAGCATCGAGGAGACGTGGGACTCGACGGTGCGGACGGAGATGAACAGCCGGGCGGCGATCTCCGCGTTGCTGAGGTGCTCCCCGAGGAGCGCGAGCACGTCGGCTTCCCGGGCCGAGATCACGGGACTGGTCACGGCCTCATTATCGGCCCCGGGCCCCAACTGCGGGGCGGCTACCGCAAGAAGGGATTGCGTCCCACGTCGGACGGCACCTGTTCGCGCACCGGCGTGCTGTCCGGGCCGGGTACGCGCATGCCGGGGATCGGGACGTTCCGGACGCGGTGCAGGAGGACCGCCCCGTCCTCGTTCCGTACCTGCTCGTACCCGTGGGCGAGGAGAAGGTCGATCCGCCGGCGCTGCTCGTCGAGGGACGCGAAGGGGAAGGTGCGGTCGTTGACCCTGAGCAGGACCCAGTCCGCCCCGCGGGGCGTGGCGTCGACGAGGACGACGCGGGTACGGGACGTCAGGCGCGGGGCCACCGTGTTGTCGGCCTCCACCGTCGCGCCGTCCGGGACGAGTTCGGCGGCGGCGGCGAGCGCGCGCTTGTCGGGGCGGGGCTGCCAGGAGCCCGGGTTGAACGGCAGGCCGAGGCCCGCGACGAGGGCCGCCGCCGTACTCAGCGTGAGCGCGCCGACGACGGCGGTCCGGACGCCCCGTCTCCTGCCGTGCAGCCGCGCGAGGGTCTCCAGCGCCGCGGTGAGCAGGATGGGCCAGAGGAAGGCGTCGTAGTGGTTGACCACCGGCCAGTGGTTCGGGTTGTCGGACAGCATGCGCTCGGCGAGCAGGGGCATCGCGAGCAGCAGCGTCGCCGATCCGGCCGGCAGGAACGCGAGCGTCCCCAGGATCCACGCGAGCATCAGCACCTTGACGTAGGGCGTGACCGCCACCTCCGCCACCACCCACGGCTCGGTCAGCACCCGCAGCAGGGCCTCCCCGCCGCTCGCGCCGAGCCGGCCGTAGCTCCAGTAGTAGCCGGGCGGGCTGCCCATGGCCGGCAGGAACCAGCCGACCACCACGGCGACGACCAGCGGTCCGCCCACCAGCAGCGCGAGGCCCGCGGTCCGGCCGGCCGTGTGCCCGGCGCGGTGCGCGCGGACGGCGAGCACGAGACCGAACGCCCCGACCACCAGGCCCATGTCCTCCTTCACCAGGCACAGCGCGAGCGCCCACAGCGCGGCGCCCCCGTAACGCCGCGCCAGGCCGCGCTCCAGCATGAGCAGCGTGATCGGTACGGCGAAGGCCACCTCGTGGAAGCCGGTGTACGAGGAGTTCAGGAGCGGCCAGCCCACCGCGTACACGAGCCCGCTCACGTCGGCCGCCCGGCGTGCGACGACGGGGGCGGCGCCGGCGAAGCAGTGGAGCGCGATCCGGCGCACCACCGGGACACCCGCCGCGAAGAGCAGCGCCTGGGCGAGGATCAGCGAGCGCGGGTCGTCCCAGACCCAGTAGAGCGGGGCCAGCAGGGCCAGGAGCGGGGTGAAGTGGTCACCCAGGAGCGTGAAGTCCGGTGGGAACTCATGGTGGACGCTCTTGATCGGCGACCGGGGCAGCTCGAAGTGCGCGTACGCCCGCACGGCCTGGTCGAAGATCCCGAGATCGAACCCCGTCACCCGCAGCGCCGTCCACGACTGCAGCCCGAGCGCGAAGCACACGAGGAAGCAGACGAGCGCCGTGACGCCCCCGCGCACCCGAGGAAGGTCCGTGAAGCGCGGGGCCACGACCCGGGACCGGCCCGCGACAACACCGTCCGCGACCCGACCGTCCGCGATCTCACCGTCCGCGGCCTCGGGGTCTGCGACCTGCTCGGGCTCGCGTATCGGTGGGGCGCTCATGCCCCGAAAGCTACGTGCCGCCCGGGCCAACTGCCAACGACGAAGCGCCCCGCCCGGCGAAACCGGTCGAGGCGCTCCCCGCGGGTCCGAGGGTGTTCCCCCGCCCGCCACACGTAGGCCATGTCGGACTCGAACCGACAACCAACGGATTAAAAGTCCGCTGCTCTGCCAATTGAGCTAATGGCCCTCGGCACAACACCCCCGAGCATAGCCGTATCGCTCCCAGGAACCGATCGGGTATCCGACACGGCGCCACCCCGCGGAAGCGTCCCCCGGGGTGCCCCCTGGGGGACGGCTCCGGGGGACGGGGTCCGTCAGTACAGGGCCTTGAAGGTGTTCCAGCCGGCCGTGCCGATCATGACCCGGCCCGCGTACAGGCCGTTGCCGAGGTTCGTGTACCGCCACAGCTTGCCGGTCGTGTCGCGGGCGATCAGCTCGGCGCGACCGTCACCGGTGAGGTCGCCCACACCCACCAGGGAGTTGTACACACCCCAGCCGGCGCCGACCTTCACCCGGGCCGTCACACCACCGTTCGCCGTGCCGTAGTAACGCCACAGCACACCCGACGCGTCCATGCCGAGCAGGTCACCCCGCCCGTCACCGTTCAGGTCACCGGCACCGACGATCTTCCCGTACAGCTTCCAGTTCGTACCGATCTTCACCCGCGCACCCAGACGGGCGTCCTCCGTACCCGGGTAGAAGTACATGTCACCGGTCGTCTTCTGGCGGGCTATCAGGTCCTTGAACCCGTCACCGTTCACATCGCCCGACGAGGTCAGCACGTCGTACTGCCCCCAGCCCCGGCCGATGAACGTGTACCCGGAGTGGTCCGAGACGATCCGGCCGCAGCCCGGCTCGTAGCCGCGCAGCTCGTCGCCGACGCGCGCGTACACGTCGTTGCAGGAGTCGCCGGTCAGGTCACCGGTCGGCACCAGGAGCGTCGTGTTCGGGAAGTTGCCGCCCGCGCCGTTGGTCCGCGCGGCCAGACCGCCCGAGCCATTGCCCTTGTACAGCGACACCAGACCCGCCGAATCCATCACCAGCAGATCGCCGAGACGGTCGTCACCGGCCATGTCCCGCCACCCGAGGACCCGGCCCCCGGTCACGGAGATCCGTCCCGAGGCCGACAGGTCGCGGCCCTCGCCGTCGGCCGTGTTGGCGGTCAGCGTCCAGGTGAACGTGCCGTCGGTGACCAGCCGGCCCGAGGCGTCCTTGCCGTCCCAGCCGACGGCGATCCGGTCGCGCGTCTCGTTGCCGCTGTACGTACGGACCACCGCGCCGCCCACGCTCCGGCTCACCGTCAGCTGCCAGTACGAGGCCGGCTTCGACAGCGAGAAGGCGGCCTTCCAGCCCTCCGTCGCACGCGCGGCCGTCGGGGCGCTCGTCGCGGTGGCCGTCAGGTCGGAGGTGGGGACGCTCGTCCACAGCGCGTGGATCCGGTTCTCCGCGTCCTTGTACGCGACGGCACCACCGAAGCGGTCCACCGTCCACGCCTCCCGGCGCGCGCCCTGCACGGGCTCGGAGTCCACCAGTACGCGGGGCGCGGCGGCGATGCCGGAGGTGAAGTCGATCAGCCGGAGGTACGAACCGGGGCCCTGGTAGGCGAGGAAGCCGTCGCCGAGCAGACTCCCCCGGGACGAGGTCGCGGGCAGCGCGACCTTGGTGCCCTTCTGGAGGTCCACGACGCCCTGCTGGGAGAACTGGGCGCAGGCCCAGTACAGCCAGCGGCCGGCCGTCTGGAGTTCCGTCGGCACGCAGTTCGCGCCGGTGGCGAGCGGGCCGAGGTCCTTGCCGGTGGTCAGGTTCTTGCGGGCGACCTGCCCCACCGTGGCCGTACCGGTGAAGAGCGTCTCGCCGCGCAGCGCGGCCGCCGTCTGCGGCTGCCGGTGGACGACCGGCTGGGCGCCGGGCGCGGCGTCCAGGTCGACGACGAGGGTCTCCTCGCCGGTGACGAGGGTGCCGGGGAAGCTCGGGCGCCCGCCCTGGAAGACCGCCCAGCGGCCGGAGGCGTCGGTCAGCCAGCCGGTGTTCTTGCCCGTGTTGACGCGAGTGGACTCCTTGGCGGAGCGCCGCCCGACGACCTCCATGCCGGAGAGGCTCGTGGCCAGGTGGACCGTACGGCCGTCACCGGAGTCGAACAGCGGGGTCGTGGACTCCAGCTGCGCCTCGGACCCGACCGACACCGGGTCGGACTGGCCGGTGTGCATCGGACCGACCGGCAGGGTGCGGGCGAAGAAGCCCCGGCCGCTCTGGCCGTCCTGCTCCAGGGTGGAGAGCCGGCCGGCGCCGAGGGCGAGCGACTGCACCTCCGTCGCCAGCGGCTCGATCCGGCGCAGCTTCTCCAGGGCCGGCGCGCCGCCCTTGCCCGGGACGACCTTGAGCAGCGACCAGTCGGTGGCGGAGGAACCGCCGACGACGGCGGCGCCCCCCGCCCCGCCGACGATCTGGTTGATCTCGGACTCGGCCTTCTCCAGGAGCGTCTGCGGCTGGCCCTCGGGAGAGAGCGCGACGAGGCGCCGGTTCAGCGAGGCGTCCACGCCACTGGCCTCGCTGACGGCGAGGACCCAGTCGCCGACCAGACCGATGCGCTCGCGGCTCAGTCCCTCGGGCAGGTCGAACGCCGCCCGCTCGTCGACGCTCAGGTCGGACCGCTTCCGGACGTGGACCTTGCGGCCCCCGTCGACCCAGGCGATCCGGTCGGCGCTCAGGGCCACCGGCGCGACGAGGATGCTCTGCCCGACGGAGGTCGGCGCCTCGATCGCCGTCATCTGCCCCGTCCGCAGGTCGACGACGCCGAGGTAGGCGGGGTTGTACGGGTCACCGGTCCGGCCGAAGCGGAGCACGGCGGCGGTGTCGTCGCCCGCGACGAGCCGCGCCATGTGCAGGTCCGCGCCCGCGGGGAAGCCGGTGACGGGGATCTTGGTCGCCGTGGCGTCCCCGACGCGGCGGAGGTAGTAGCCCGTGGTCGTCTCCGACACGTCCTCGGACTCGTACTGCTGGAAGAGCAGGGTGTCGCCGAGCAGGCCCCGAAGGCTCGCGTCCTCCGGCAGGGTCAGCGGCTGCTCGGTGCCGGCCGCCAGGTCCCGGATGTAGTGGACGCCCGAGCCGCGCTGGACGTACGCGTACCGCCCGCCGACTCCGGTCTCGGCGAAGGCCGGGTTGCCGGAGCCGTACCCGAGGGACACGGTCTGGCCGGTCGCGAAGTCGGTCCAGAACTGCTCGCCGCCGAAGTGCTCGTCGGCGTCCTCGGTCTCGTGCACGTAGCCGTTGCCGCTGACCGCCTTGACGGTCGCCTGCCGCGGGACGGTCCGCCAGTTGGGCGTGATGTCCAGCTGGTCGCCGGGCGGTACGGCGGCGGGCAGGGCCGCCGGTACGGCGTTCCGTACGGCGGTGGCCGGCGTCGCGCCGATCACCGAGGCGACGAGCGCGGCGGCCACGACGGCCGTGAGCGCGCGACGCTCACGCGCGCGTGAAGAGCGTGCCAACGAGGGTCCCTCCCCGGGAAATCCTGAAGATGAGGAGACAGGGCGGAAGCCGGACCACCGTGCGCGCGCCCGGCCCCCCGGCCGACGCTTCCCGCCCATGTCAACAGGCCCGACAGTAACAGCCGCCACGGAGACCCGGCAGCCCGATACCCCGCACTTTCGAACCCGTTCAACGAACCGGGGCCCGCACGGCGAACATCCGCCGTACGGGCCCCGAACCACAGGGTCACGCGTCAGGTGCTACGACAGCGTCTTGTACATCTGCCAGCCGCCACCGATCTTCACGCGGCCTGCGAACAGGCCCGTGCCCGTGCCGTTGTACCGCCACAGCGCACCGGTCGTGTCCCGGGCTACCAGGTCCGCCTTGCCGTCGCCGGTGAAGTCACCGACGGCCGCGAGCGCGTTGTACGCCTGCCAGCCGCCGCCGATCTTCACCCGGCCGCCCAGCGTGCCGTTGCCGGTCCCGTAGTACCGCCACAGCACACCCGCCGTGTCACGGGCCAGCAGGTCGCCGACCTTGTCGCCGTTCAGATCGCCGACGCCGACGACCGCGTTGTAGATCTGCCAGCTGGTGCCGATCTTCACGCGGCCCTTGAACTTGCCCGCGCCGTCGTCGGCGTACATCCACAGCTCACCTGCAGGCGTGCGCGCCAGCAGGTCGGTACGGCCGTCGCCGGTCAGGTCCCCGGGCGCGGTCAGGGCGTCGTAGATGTTCCAGCCCGAACCGATCGTCAGCTTCGGCCCGCCCGGCGCGAAGGCCTTCCCGCAGCTGCCGTCGTGCCGCGTCAGCACACCCGCGGAACTCCGCACGAGCAGGTCGTTGCACCGGTCGCCCGACAGGTCACCGACCGGGACGACCGTCGAGGTGGCCGGCCAGCCGGTCGCCGTGGCTCCGGTGGCGAGGTCACCGGTGCCCGTGCCGGTCCGTACGGTCAGCGCGCCGGCCGGGGTGAGCCCCAGCAGGTCGCCCTTGCCGTCACCGCTGTAGTCACGCCACGTGGGGAGCGGCTTGACCGGGGCGGGCGCGGTGGTGGCCGCGCGCAGCTGGGTGGTGAAGTCGCCGCTGGACTGCTGCCACACGGCGACGGGCCGGTTGGCCGCGTCGACGGTGACCAGGCCGAGGGCGTAGCCCGTGGGGTTGGTGGACAGCGGCGTCGGGGTGGCGGACCAGGCACCGCCGACCCGCGCGGACGCCATCAGCTTCCGGTCCGTGTCGCCCTGGGTCCACACCGCGTGGACGGTGCCGTCCGGGCCGACCGTCAGGTCGAACTGGTCGTCGGGGACGTAGCCCGTGGAGATCGTCTTCAGTTCGGACCAGGTGCCGTTGGCGGCCCGCGTGGTGGTGCGCGCAGTGAACCCGGTGCCCTCGTCGTAGGCGACGCCGAGCAGGGTGACGTCGCCCTCCGGACCGACGGCGATCTTGCGCCAGGCGCCGCCCTTGAAACCGTTGGCCGGCTCCTCGGCGCTCCAGGTCGTGCCGGAGGCCGGACGCAGGGAGACGACCTCGGTCGAGGTACCCGCGGTCGGGGTGTCCTGGGTGGTCCAGACGAGCGCGGCATGGCCACCCCGGCCGAGCGCCAGCTTGGGGTTGTGCACGTACTGGCCGGGCTTGGAGACGGTGACCGGCTTGGACCACGTGCCGCCCGCCGCCCGGTCCGCGACCTTGATCTCACCGGTTTCGGGGCCGCCCTGGACGTAGGCCACGGTGGCCGTGCCCTGGGCCGAGTAGACGACCTCCGGCGCGGAGCTGAGGCCCTCGGTCGCCGTGGGCTCGTCGATCCGGGCCGGCTCGGACCAGGCGGCTCCGGGGGCGGTGCGGACCGAGGAGTACACCCCGGACTTCCCCTCCGAGGCTCCCTGCCAGACGGCGACGAGCTCGCCCGACGGCGAGCCGGCGAGCGTCCCGCTGTGCACCCAGCCCGGGTCGGTCATGATGTCCGTCGTGGCGGACCACGTGGTGGCGCCCGCCGCGAGGGTGGCCATGCGGAACGCGCCGCCCGGCTTCTCGTCGCCCGGCCCACCGTCGTTCGGGTACTCGAACCAGGACGCCGTGACGGAGCCGTCGGCCGAGACGGTGAGCTGGGCCTGGGAGCGCTGGCTGGGCAGCTCGGCGAGGACGTGCTGCGCGCCCCAGACGGAGCTGCCCGCCGGACGGACCGCCACGAGGAGGTCGTTCTTCTTGTGGTCCTCGGAGATGCGGTACCAGAGGGCGACGACCGCGCCGTCCTTGGCCGTCTTGAGGTCTTCGAGGCTGTGGATGGCCGCGCCGTCGGTCAGCGGAACGGACGCCGCCCACGGGTCGACCGTCGCGGAGGCGGCAGCGAAGGCGGTGACCGGCGCGGCGGTCGCCGTCGCGGCCAGCGGGCCGACGCCCGCGATCAGGGTCGCGGCGGTGACGGCCGCGATGGAATGACGAAGCAGAGCGCTACGAGGCACTCGAGTCCCCCTTTGAGGCATGCAAGCGTGAAGGCGCGCATGAGGAAGTCAGCGGTGCTCGTGCCGAACAGACGACGCCAGCGGCCCCCCGGCCACATCTCCCCCATGCGAGTGGCCTGATGCTAACAGCCACTCAGGCACCATGGAACTCGTTTTCGAACCCGTTCAAAGAGTCAGGGCCCGTACGTCACCGAAGTGTCGTACGGGCCCTGCTCAGCGTTCTCTCAGCGGGTTACGCCAGGTCAGCCGTTGCGCTTCCAGCGCGGCTTCTCGTCGCGGCGGCCGAAGGAGCCGCCGGTCGAGCCGGCGCCGCGGTGGTCGCCGCCGCGGTGGTCGTCACGACGGCCGTACGGGCGGTCGCCGCCCGAGCGGAAGCCGCCCGAGGGGCGGTCGTCGCGACGGTCGCGGTTGAACGGGCGGTCGCTGCCGCGGTGGCCGCCGGACGGGCGGTCGTCGCGACGGAAGCCGCCACGGTTGTCGTCACGACGCTCGAAGGAACGACCGCCGCGGTCGTCACGGTTGTCGCGGTTGAAGCCGCCCGAGGGACGGTCGTCACGGCGGAAGCCGCCACGGTCGCCGTCACGACGGTCGTTGTCCCGGCGGAAGCCACCGGACGGACGGTCGTTGTCACGACGCTCGAAGGAACGGCCACCGCGGTCGTCACGGTTGTCGCGGTTGAAGCCACCGGACGGACGGTCGTCGCGACGGAAGCCGCCACGGTTGTCGTCACGACGCTCGAAGGAACGGCCACCACGGTCGTCACGGTTGTCGCGGTTGAAGCCGCCCGAGGGACGGTCGTCACGGCGGAAGCCGCCACGGTCGCCACCGCGGTCGTCACGACGGAAGCCACCACGGTCGCCACCGCGGTCGTCACGGCGGAAGCCACCGCGGTCACCGCGGTCACGGCGCTCGTAGTTGCCCCGCTCGTCGCGGAACGCCGGGGTGCGCTCCTCGCGGCGCTCCTGGACCGGCTCGGCGGCGACGACCGCCGCGGCGACCTCGGCCTCGGCGGCCTCCGTCACCTCGGCGACCGCGGCCTCCGGGTCCTCGCCCCGCTCACGCGCGGAACGGGCGACCAGACGGTCGGCCTCCTCGCGGAGCTCGGCGGCGCGGCGCGTCAGACGCTCCAGCTGCTTGGTGAGGTCGGCGACCTCGCGCTCGGCCTGCTTGGCCGCGTTGTTCGCGGAGTCGGCCTGGACCTCGGTCAGCGAACGCGCACCGGTGATCTCGGCGACCTCCGGGTCGAACGCCCCGGCCCCGCCCACGATGTGGCGCGAGGCGTCGACGCCCGCGTCCTCCATGAGGCGGAAGATCTGGCGGCGCTGGTGCGGCAGCGCGAGGGAGACCACGACACCGGAGCGGCCGGCACGGGCGGTACGGCCCGAGCGGTGCAGGTAGTCCTTGTGGTCACCGGCCGGGTCCACGTTCAGGACCAGGTCGATGCCGTCGACGTGGATACCGCGGGCGGCGACGTCGGTGGCGACCAGCGCGTTGACGTAGCCGTCCTTGAAGTCGGCGAGGACGCGGGTACGGGCACCCTGCGTCATGCCGCCGTGCAGCGCGTCGGCCTTCACGCCGGCCTCGACGAGCTGCTCGGCGATGCGGTCGGCGCCCAGCTGGGTGCGGACGAAGATGATGGTGCGGCCCTTGCGGGCGGCGATGGCGGCCGTGACGGGCGCCTTGTCCTTCGGCTTCACGACGAGGACGTGGTGGGACATGGTCGAGACGTTGCCCTGGGCGCTGTCGACCTCGTGGCTGACCGGGTCGACCAGGTAGCGCTTGACCAGCGTGGAGATCTCGTTCTCCATCGTGGCCGAGAACAGCATCCGCTGGCCGCCGGCCGGAACCTGGTCGAGCAGCTCGGTGACCTCGGGCAGGAAGCCCAGGTCGGACATCTGGTCGGCCTCGTCGAGGACGGCGACCTGGATGTTCTCGAGGGAGCAGGCGCCGCGGTTGATGATGTCGCGCAGTCGGCCCGGGGTGGCGACGAGGATGTCGACGCCGCGCTCCAGGGCGTAGATCTGGTTGCCCATGGACGTACCGCCGCAGACGACCTTGATCTTCAGGCCGAGCACGTCGCCGTACGGCTGGAGGGCGTCCGCGACCTGCATCGCGAGCTCACGGGTCGGGGTGAGGATGACCGCGCGGGGCTTCTTCTTCTCGGTGTGGCCGCCGGCGAGCTGCGCCAGGGTCGGCAGACCGAAGGAGAGGGTCTTGCCGGAACCCGTGCGGCCACGGCCGAGGATGTCCTTGCCGGCCAGGGCGTCCGGGATGGTCGCGGCCTGGATCGGGAAGGGGGTGGTCACACCGTTCTGCGCGAGCTTGCGCACGACGCCCTCGGGCAGGCCCAGGTCGGCGAAGGTGACGGTGGGCTCGGAGGCCTCGGCCTCGGCCTCAGCGGCGTCGAAGTCGGTGTCGGCGTCGGCGTCGGTGTCGACCGTCTCGACGATCTCGGTGGCCTCTACGGCCTCGACGATCTCGTCGTTCTCGGGCATGACGGCGTGGTCAGGACTGAAAATGGACATGCGAAATGCGAAACCTTCCGGAGTCTCGGCACGCGCCCGTCAACTCCGTGAATTTCGCAAATCGACCGCCTCAATGCGGTCCAGCCACGGCTAGGGAGAGTACGCGCCACACGGCGCTCTTCTGTGTCGGCGCCGGGCAATGGGATCAAACGATCTACCACCATACGCACCCTCCCCCACCTATGGCAAACCGGACTGCGTCACACCGGCCCTCGCACCCGCCTTCGCACCGGGCCCCGCAACGGTCCTCACGCCGGTCCGACCTGCGGCGACGCCTCCGGCTCCACCGGCGCGCCAGGCCCGTCCGCCGCCCGCATGGCACCCATGTGGGTGTCCGCGCCCGGCGTCGCGGTCGGCGAGTCCGTCGGGTCGGGCGTCGGCTCCGGAGTGGGGCTCGGGCTCGGGTCCACGGTCGGCTCGGGCGTCGGCTCCGGCGGATCGACCGGTGGCGTCACCTCGCCACCCGGCGCGCTCGGCCCGCCCGCCTCGCCGCCGGGCCCACCCGGCTGCTGACCGGCCGGCTTCGGCTTGCCGCCCGAGGCCCCGCCCGCCTGAGCCTCCACGGGGGGCTTGCCCGAGGCCGACGGCGAGCCGCACTGCTGGC
>NZ_JBEZNQ010000094.1:0-27405 GCF_040653315.1 Streptomyces sp. NPDC047981
CCCCGTACCCAACGAAGAGATAGCCGGCCCGCCGGCCCGGCGACCCTGCGGCCCGCAACCGCCGACCCGGCGCCGCGCGTCCCGGTTGTCATGATCAGAATCGCGACGCCCGACGACCTCGACGCCATCGCCGCCCTGCACCTGGAGGCCCGCGCCACCTACTACCGCGGCCACGTCCCCGAGACCGAGTTCGCGGGACCCGAGGAGCTCGCCCGCACCCGGGAGGGATGGGGCAGGGCCGTCGAGCGGGGCGACGTGCTCCTGGCCGAGCGGGACGGCGAGCCGGCCGGCGTCGCCGCGTACAGCAGGGGCGAGGACGGAACGGTCACCCTCACACAGCTCCACGTCCGCCCCGACCGCTGGCGCCTGGGCGTCGGCACCGAGCTGCACACGGCCTGCCTCGACGTGTGGCGGGCGGAAAGCTTCGCCGAGGCCCGCCTCCTCGTCTTCGAGAAGAACGAGCGGGCCCGGTCGTTCTACGCCGCCCACGGCTGGACCGCCGACCCCGACACCCCCCGCTCCGGCACCCATCTCGTGCTCCGCCTCACACTGGAACCCGCGGCGGAATGAATCCGGCCGGCGGGTGCGTTCTCGCCCTCGGACCCCACCCGCCGACCCCGGAGAGAAGCCGAATCATGCGCGTCGAGATCTGGAGCGACATCGCCTGCCCGTGGTGCTACATCGGCAAGGCCCGCTTCGAGAAGGGCCTCGCCGCCTTCGCCCACCGCGAGGACGTCGAGGTCGTGCACCGCTCTTTCGAGCTCAACCCGAACCTGCCCAAGGGTGTCACCGCGCCGGTGATCGACACGCTGGCGAAGAAGTACGGCCGGACCCTGGACGAGGCCCGCGCCATGGAGGAGCACGTCGCGTCCAACGCGCGGTCCGAGGGTCTCGAGTACCGGACCGAGGGCCGTGACAGCGGCAACACCTTCGACATCCACCGCCTGCTCCACCTCGCCAGGGACCGCGGCCGGCAGAACGAACTGCTCGACCTCGCCTACCGCGCGAACTTCGCCGAGGAGCGGTCCGTCTTCGACGTCGAGACGCTCGTCCGGCTCGGCGTCGAGGCAGGCCTGGACGAGACCGAGGTCAAGGCCGTGCTCGCCGACGAGAGCGCGTACGCGGACGCGGTACGGGCGGACGAGCGCGAGGCGGCCGAACTCGGCGCGAACGGTGTGCCGTTCTTCGTCCTCGACCGCCGCTACGGCGTCTCCGGCGGCCAGCCCGCCGAGGTCTTCACGCAGGCCCTGGAGCAGGCGTGGCAGGGCCGGGTGCTCCAGCCGATCGGCGCCGCCGACGACGCCGCGGCCCCCGCCTGCGACGTGGACGGCACCTGCGAGGTCTGACGGCGCCGCGCCGGCGCACGCGCCCCGGACCTGGGCTTATAAGCCCCGATTGGGGCTTCCCCATGATCATTCGCCATTGACGAGGGGCGAGGGGAAGCCCAGTCTTGGGCCATGGACGCCACGGATGTCACGGATGTCATCGAACCCCTCGGCGGAGCCGAGTTCGCTCCCCGGGGGACGTATCTCAACACCTCCACCTGCGCGCTGCTGCCGCGCCGCGCGATCGAGGCCGTCACCCGGCTCTGCGAGGACGTCGCGGCGGGCAACCCGGACGGCTCCGGCAGCTTCGACGTCGTCGACGAGGCCCGCGCCTCCTTCGCCCGGCTCGCGGCCGTCCGCCCGGACCGGGTCGCGGTCGGCAGCTCGGTCTCCGTGCACGTCGGGATGATCGCGCAGTCGATGCCCGCCGGGGCCGAGATCCTCTTCCCCGAGGGCGACTTCTCCTCCCTGATCACCCCGTTCACCGTCCGCGGCGACCTCAAGACCCGTTTCGTGCCCCTGGAGCGGCTCGCCGAGTCCGTCCGCCCCGAGACCGCCCTGGTCGCCTTCTCCTCCGTCCAGTCGGCGGACGGACGGACGGTGGACTTCGCGGCGGTACGGGCCGCGGCGGCCGCGCACGGGGCCCGTACGCTCCTGGACGCCACCCAGTCCGCCGGGTGGCTGCCGCTGCGCGCGGGGGAGTGGGACTACACGGTGGCCGGCGGCTACAAGTACCTGCTCAGCCCGCGCGGAACGTCCTTCCTCACCGTCACCGAGGAGGCGCAGGACTCCCTGGTCGCGATCCACGCGGGCTGGGTCACCGGAAAGGAGCTGTGGGCGAACAGCTACGGCCCGGTCCGCGAACTTGCCGCCTCCGCACGGCGGTTCGACGAGCCGCCGGCGTTCCTCGCGTACCACGGGGCGGCCCGTTCGCTCGCCCTCCTCGAAGAGATCGGCATCGAGCGGATCGAGGCCCACAACAAGGCCCTCGCGGCCCGCTTCCGCACCGGCCTCGTGGCGCTCGGCCACGCCCCCGTGGCGGACGTCTCCGGTGTGGTGGGCATCCCGGGCCTCGGCGACCGGCTGCCCGACCTGCGCGCCGCCGACGTCCTGATGGCCGCCCGGGCGGGCAACCTGCGGGCGTCCTTCCACCTCTACAACGGCTCGGCGGACGTCGACCGCGCCCTGGAGGTCCTCGCGGGCTGAGACACGGCCGAGGGGGAGGCGGCCGTTCTCCGGCCCCTCCCCCTCCGCCGCGTTCACCCGGCTCTCAGCGCACGGGGGTGAAGTCCCGCGCCCCGATGAACTCGGGCCTGCGCACCGGCGCCGCGAACGGCTCCACCGCCGCGTTCTCCACGCTGTTGAAGACGAGGAAGACATTGCTGCGCGGGTACGGCGTGATGTTGTCGCCCGAGCCGTGCATCGCGTTGCAGTCGAACCAGGTCGCCGAGCCGGCCCGGCCCGTGAAGAGCCGGATCCCGTGCGCGTCCGCGAGCGAGGTCAGCGCCTCGTCCGACGGGGTGCCCGCATCCTGCATCTGCAGCGAGCGCTTGTAGTTGTCCTTCGGGGTCTCCCCCGCGCAGCCCAGGAACGTCCGGTGCGAACCCGGCATGATCATCAGGCCGCCGTTGGTGTCGTGGTTCTCGGTCAGCGCGATCGACACCGACACCGTGCGCATCCGGGGCAGGCCGTCCTCCGCGTGCCAGGTCTCGAAGTCCGAGTGCCAGTAGAACCCGGAGGCGCCGAAGCCCGGCTTCACGTTGATCCGCGACTGGTGGACGTACACGTCCGAGCCGAGGATCTCGCGCGCCCGGCCCACCACGCGCTCGTCCCGGACGAGACGGGCGAAGACCTCGCTGATCCGGTGCACCTCGAAGACGGACCGTACCGTCGCCGACCTCGACTCGACGATCGCGCGCGGGTCGGACCGTACGGCCGGATCGGCGACCAGACGGTCCAGCTCGTGGCGGTACTCGGCGACCTCGTCGTCGGTCAGCAGCTCCGGCTCGACGAGGAAGCCGTCCCGGTCGTACGACTCCAGGCCCGGCGCGTCGCTCCACACCACCGGGTCGCGGCGGGGCGTGAGCACCTCCGAGGCGCCGCGGGTCGGGTACAGGTCGGTCAGGACGTCCGTCATGATCAGCCCTCCTCCGTGAGCAGGGGGTACACCCCGTTCGCGTCGTGGTCCTCCCGCCCGGTGACCGGCGGGTTGAAGACGCAGACGCAGCGGAAGTCGGTCTTCGGGCGCATCGTGTGCCGCTCGTGGCCGTCGAGCAGGTACATCGTGCCCGGCTCGATCCAGTGCGTCTCGCCGGTCTCGTCGTTCGTCAGCTCGGCCTCGCCCTCGACGCACAGGACGGCCTCGACGTGGTTGGCGTACCACATGGACGTCTCGGTGCCCGCGTAGAGCACGGTCTCGTGCAGCGAGAAGCCGACCCGCTCCTTGGCGAGGACGATCCGCTTGCTCTCCCAGGTGCCGGATGCGGCCCGGACGTGGCGTTCGGTGTTCTCGATGTCCTTGAACGATCGGACGATCACGGTGGTGCAACTCCCTTTCGCGTGTGGGTTGTTCAGGCTGCGGTGACGGTCGCGCCCCGGGGGGCCGTCTCGCGCACCGCGCGGGACAGCGTGCGCAGCCCCTCGTCGAGCTCCTCCGGGGTGACGGTCAGCGGCGGGAGGAGTTTGACGACCTGGCTCTCCGGGCCCGAGGTCTCGAGCAGCAGCCCCAGCTCGAAGGCGCGGGCGCAGACCTTCGAGGCCCGGGTCCTGTCGGTGAACTCCAGGCCCCACACCAGGCCTCGGCCCCGGTAGTGGGCGCCGTCGGCCGAGTTCTCCTCACAGAGCGCGAGCAGCGCCTGCTCGACCTGCTCGCCGCGCGCCAGGGTCTGCTTCTCCATCTGGCCGTCGGCCCAGTACGTGTCGAGCGCGGCGGCGGCCGTGACGAAGGCCGGGTTGTTGCCCCGGAAGGTGCCGTTGTGCTCGCCGGGCTCCCAGACGTCCAGCTCCGGCCGGAACAGGCAGAGCGACATCGGCAGCCCGTAGCCGCTGATCGACTTCGACAGCGTGACGATGTCCGGGGTGATGCCGGCCTCCTCGAAGGAGAAGAAGGCGCCGGTGCGGCCGCAGCCCATCTGGATGTCGTCGACGATCAGCAGCATGTCCTGGCGCCGGCACAGCTCGGCGAGCGCCCGCAGCCACTCGGGGCGGGCCACGTTGATGCCGCCCTCGCCCTGGACCGTCTCCACGATCACCGCGGCCGGCTTGTTGAGGCCGGAGCCCTGGTCCTCGAGCAGCCGCTCGAACCAGAGGAAGTCCGGCACCTGCCCGTCGAGGTAGTGGTCGAACGGCATGGGGGTGCCGTGCACCAGCGGGATCCCGGCCCCGGCCCGCTTGAAGGCGTTGCCGGTGACGGCGAGCGAACCGAGCGACATGCCGTGGAAGGCGTTGGTGAAGGAGACGACGGACTCGCGGCCCTTCACCTTGCGCGCCAGTTTCAGCGCGGCCTCCACGGCGTTGGTGCCGGTCGGCCCCGGGAACATCACCTTGTACGGCAGGGCGCGCGGCTTCAGCACGACGTCGTGGAAGGTCTCCAGGAAGGTCCGCTTGGCGGTCGTCGCCATGTCGAGACCGTGGGTGATCCCGTCGCGTTCCAGGTAGTCGATCAACGCCCGTTTCAGTACGGGGTTGTTGTGGCCGTAGTTGAGGGAGCCGGCGCCGGCGAAGAAGTCGAGGTACTCGTGGCCGTCCTCGTCGGTGAGGCGCGCGCCGTGCGCGCGGTCGAAGACGGTGGGCCAGCCGCGGCAGTAGCTGCGGACCTCCGACTCCAGGGTCTCGAAGACGCTCAGTTCGGGCGGGGTGATGGTCACAGCGAAGCTCCGGTGGTGGGGAAGGGGCCGATGCGGTACAGGACTTCGGGCTTGTGGGCGGCGGCGCCGTCGACGCTGTCGGGGAACAGGTCCCCGTCGAAGAGGACTTCGCGCTCCAGGCGCAGCCCGTGGCGGGCGGCGTAGGCGCTGAAGAGCCGGTCCGAGGGCGTGTTGTCGGGGGTGACCGTCGTCTCGACGGCGTCCGGGCGGACCCGGGCGGTCAGCGCGTCGAGCAGCACCCCGGCCAGGCCCTGCCCGCGGTGGGTCTCGTCGACCGCGATCTGCCAGACGACGAGGGTGCCGGGCCGGTCGGGACGCAGATACCCGGTCACGAAGGCGACCGGCTCACCGCCGTCGACGGCGCGCGCGACCAGCGAGGTGGCGGCGAAGTCGCGGCACCACAGCAGGTAGCTGTACGAGGAGTTCAGATCCAGCACCCGGGAATCCCGGGCGATGCGCCAGATGTCGGCTCCGTCCTCCACGCGTGGGCTTTCCAGTGTCATGGCTGCTTGTGCTGCGGTCATGGCGAGGGAATTTACCGAGCGAATTCTCGGATTGCACGGGCCTGAGGGGTGGGCGGG
The DNA here is from genome assembly GCF_040653315.1 of Streptomyces sp. NPDC047981. NCBI lineage: Bacteria > Bacillati > Actinomycetota > Actinomycetes > Kitasatosporales > Streptomycetaceae > Streptomyces > Streptomyces sp. NPDC047981. The sequence goes on from NZ_JBEZNQ010000094.1 coordinate 5,773, forward strand.
AGAAACGCGATGTGTTATTCGCGCGGGCGCGAATCAGTGCCGTTCTGTCCGTATAAATCCTGGCAAAAAGGGTGCGGTGTGGAGTCGGTCACAGAACGGAAATGAGCCGGAAGTGCTGACGGAACCTTGGCGTTTAGGGTCCGGGAAACCGGGCAGAAGAAGCGCGGAGGGTGTACGGGAATTCGAGTGAATAATGCGCGCGAAATTTAAATGGAAGAGAAATGGGGATTCGAGCGGCCGGACGGGGTGACCGGCCGGTCCGTACGAAAGACCCCGGGACCTTTCGTTCGGACCGGAAGGCCCCCGTGGGCCTGTCCGGCGGATCAGGGCCGGACAGGCCCCAGGGCCTTTCGTTCGGATCAGGCCCGGATCAGGCCCTAGCTCCACGCCTCCGTCGCCGCGCGGCGGGCGGCTTCCAGGTCGACCGGGCGGCCCGTGTCGGCGAGGGCCGCGCCCAGGGCCGCCAGGGAGGACTGGACCGCGCCCGGGGTCGCGTCCACGCCGTAGTGGTTGACCCGGATCATCTCCTTCGACAGGGCCCCGCCGCCCGCGATCAGCGGCAGCGACGGGTCGGCCGCCAGCGCGGCGGCGACCAGCGCCGAGGCGTCCACGCCGTCCGGGGAGCGCAGTGTCGTCGCGACCGGGGCCGCGTCCCGCGCCGCGCGGACGTACGGCTCCAGGCCGCCGCCGAGGGCCAGAGCGCCCGCCCGGGTCGCGGCCGCGGCGGACGCGTGACGGGCCATCAGCGCGTCGAGCCCCTCGGACTCGATGCGCTCCAGGCAGGCCTCCAGGGCCAGCATCTCCAGCTGCGCCGGCGCGTGCAGCAGCGCCTTCCGGCCGCCGTCGATCCAGCGCTCCTTCCAGTCCAGGAGCGAGAGGTACGAGCGGCGCGGGGCACGCGGGTTGGCCGCGAACCGCTCCCACGCCCGCTCGCTCACCGAGACCGCCGAGACGCCCGCGGGACCGCCCATCGCCTTCTGCGCGCCGATGATGCACATGTCCACACCCCACGCGTCCGGCAGCACCGGCTCCGCCCCGATGGACGCCACCGCGTCCAGGTAGAACAGCGCACCGTGCGCCCGCACCACCTCGCCGATCTCGGCCACCGGGTTCGTGTTGCCCGTCGCCGCCTCGGCGTGCACCAGGGAGACGAAGTCGATCTCCGGGTGCTCGGCGAGCGCCCGCTCCACCTGCGCGGCCGTCACCGCCGCGTGGAAGGGCACCTCCAGGTCGACGACCGTGGCGCCGCAGTCCCGCAGCCAGTCGCCGAAAGTCTGGCCGTACGGACCGGTGACGATGTTCAGGGCCGTCGAGCCCGGCCGGGCTCCGCTGCGGATGCAGCCCTCCAGGGGCAGCAGCGCCTCGCCCTGGGTGATCACCACGTCCTGCTCGGTGGAGAGCAGGGCGGCGACCCGCCGCTCGATGGACGCGAAGTGCGCGGCGGTCAGCGGGGCCAGGTCCAGCAGCGGGTGTGTCACGGTCACGGTGGTGCCTTCTTCGAAAGGAGGGTCGAGCGTCGCCTCAGGGTACCGAGCCGGTTCCCGGCCGCTTCGGACCTCCACCCCCATTACGGGACGTGAGTGACGCTCAGGTCCGAAACCGGCCATCAGGCGCGTACAACCCTGACGGGGCATCTGGTGTCGAACCGTGCGACGGACAAGGGACGGGCCCTTTCCGGACACCCCCGCAGCCGCCCGGATCATCCTCTGTTGCATCCAGGAGCCGCTCCATGCGCACCTACCGCCTGACCCGCACCCGCACGCGTCGGCGCACACACCGCGCCCTCGTGCTCACCGCCGCGACCTTCCTCCTCACCGCCGGCGCCGGCCTCGTCACCGCGCCCGCCGCCCACGCCGGAGTGCCCGGCTCCACCCGCGCGGACGACCGCAACTGCGACTTCGACGGCGACGGTTACGACGACGTCCTCGTCGGCGCGCCCGGCGCGACCGTCGGCGGCGCGCGCGGCGCCGGTCTCGTCACGGTCCAGTACGGCTCGTCCCGGGGCATCGGCACCACCCGCGCCGCCGTCGTCAGCCAGAACACCGCGGGCGTGCCCGGCACCGCCGAGGCGGGCGACGCCTTCGGCCAGGCCCTGGCCACCGGCGACCTGGACGGCGACGGCTACGACGACGCGATCGTCGGCGTCCCCGGCGAGGACATCGGCACCCTGGCCGACACCGGCGGCGCCGTCATCCTCTGGGGCTCGCCGAAGGGGCTCGTCGGCACCCGCAGCCAAGGCCTCGACAGCCTCCTCGGCCCCACCGCAGGGGCCCGCTTCGGCTCGGCGTTCGCCGCCGCCCGGTTCACCGCGGAGAGCCCGGGCGACCAGCTGATCACCCTCGACCGGCACGGCGCGGAGCGGCACCTGTTCGCCGCCGCCGCGCAGCCGGGCGCGACCGCCCGCGCGGACCGGGGCACCGCCCTGAACGGCTCGGCCCGCACGGCCGCCGAGTGGCGGGACATCTCCGAACGGTCCCTCACCACCGGCGACTACGACCGCAACGGCTTCGCCGACCTCGTGATCAGCGGGGTCTCCACCGGCGTCGAACCCGGCCACGGCTGGTCCTGGTACCTCTCGGGGCACCCGGACGAACTGCGCTACGAGCGTGCCCTGCGCGGCGGCCCGGTCGCGGCGTCCGGGGACGTCGACGGCGACGGCTACGACGACCTCGTCACGGGCGAGCCGCACAGCCCGGACGACGGCGGCGAGTCGATGACCGGCGGCATGGTCGGCGTCCACCTCGGCGGCCCCTCGGGCCCTGCCGGTGTCGAGGGCCCCGGCACTCCGCCGCGCTGGTGGACCCAGGACTCGCCGGGCGTGCCGGGCGCCTCCGAGCGCGGCGACGGCTGGGGCGCCGACCTCTCCGTCGCGGACACGAACGGCGACGGCTACGCGGACGTGGCGATCGGCGCGCCGGAGGAGGACATCGGCACGGTCGCCGACGCGGGCATGGTCACCGTCCTGCGCGGCGCGCGCGGCGGACTCACCTCCGCCGGGGCGCTTTCGTGGACCCAGGACTCGCCGTCCGTGCCCGGCGCGGTCGAGCGGGCCGACCGCTTCGGCGCACAGGTCAGGCTGGCCGATCCGAACCGCGACGGCCGCTTCGGACTGCTGGCGGCGGCCCCCGGCGAGAACACCGCCGACGGGCACGTCTGGGTCTTCTCGGCCGGTACGGGAGGGCTGACCGCGGCCGGCTCGTGGACGTACTCCGCGGGCTCGCTCGGCGGACCGGCCGTGGACGCCCGCTTCGGGGCCGCGATCGACGAATGAGCCCCTGTGGGCCGGTGCCCGCCCCTCGTAGAGTGCAGTCATGAGCGATCACGCGGTGCTGCATGTGAAGGGGCGGGTGCTCGTCGGCCCCGAGGACGTACGGGACGAGCTCTGGGCGGTCGACGGGCGCGTCACGTACACCCGTCCGTCCGCCGAGGCGCTCACGATCGAGGGCTGGGCCCTGCCGGGCCTGGTCGACGCGCACTGCCACGTCGGCCTCGACCAGCACGGCCCGGTCGACGCGGGCACGGCCGAGAAGCAGGCGCTGACCGACCGGGACGCGGGCACGCTCCTGATCCGCGACGCCGGCTCGCCGTCGGACACCCGGTGGATCGACGAGCGCGAGGACCTGCCGAAGATCATCCGGGCCGGCCGGCACATCGCCCGCACCCGCCGCTACATCCGCAACTACGCCCATGAGATCGAGCCCGAGGACCTGGTGGCGTACGTCGGGCAGGAGGCCAGGCGCGGCGACGGCTGGGTCAAGCTCGTCGGCGACTGGCTCGACCGGGAGGCGGGCGACCTGGGCGCCTGCTGGCCCCGCGCCGAGGTCGAGGCGGCGATCGCCGAGGCCCACCGGCTCGGGGCCCGGGTCACCGCGCACTGCTTCGCGGAGGACTCGCTGCGGGACCTGGTGGAGGCGGGCATCGACTGCATCGAGCACGCCACGGGGCTCACCGAGGAGACCATCCCGCTCTTCGCCGAGCGGGGCGTCGCGATCGTGCCGACGCTCGTCAACATCGCCACCTTCCCCCGGCTCGCCGAGGGCGGCGAGAAGAAGTTCCCGCGCTGGTCGGCGCACATGAGGCGGCTGTACGAGCGCCGGTACGACACCGTCCGCTCGGCGTACGACGCGGGCGTCCCGGTCTTCGTCGGCACGGACGCGGGCGGCTCGCTGGCCCACGGCCTGGTCGCGGCCGAGGTGGAGGAGCTGGTCAAGGCGGGCATCCCGCCGATCGAGGCCCTCTCGGCGACCACCTGGGGCGCCCGCTCCTGGCTGGGCCGGCCCGCCCTGGAGGAGGGCGCCCCGGCGGACCTCGTCGTCTACGCCGACGACCCCCGCGCGGACGTCCGCGTGCTCGCGGCGCCGCGCAGGGTCGTCGTCGACGGACGCGTGATCGGCTGACCACGTGTCCGCGTGCCCGCCCGGGGCTCAGCGGGTGAGGAACGCCAGGCGGGCACGCTTGGCCGGGATGTGGACCTCGGGGAGGTCCACCTCGGGCAGGACCACCTCGGGGCCCAGCTCGAAACCGGCCCGCGCCAGCCGGGCGATTGCCTTCTCGTTGGCCGCGTCCGGCTCGGCGACGGCGCGCGTGCGGCCGTTGAGCGCGAACGCCGTCAGGGCGACGAACAGCCGGGCGGAGAAGCCCGGTTCGGGGGTGTCGGCGGGCGCGATCAGGATGTGCACCCCGATGTCGCCCGGCTGCACGTCGTAGCACTCGGAGACACGGTCGGCCGAGGGCTCGTACGTCTGGAAGAGGGCGACCGGCTCGCCGTCCCGGCGCACCAGGAAGCCGTGGTGCGTGGTGAGCGAGTCCAGGTGGGCGTAGATCTCCCGGACCTGGTCGACGGTCGTGCCGCCCATGCCCCAGAAACGGGCGCGGTCCTCGTTGACCCAGCCGTGGATGAGGGCGGCGTCGCCCTCGGGGTCGACGGGGGCGATCCGGACGGTCCCGAAGCCCTCGACGGTCTGGACGTGGACCGGGGCCACCGGTCCGCTCGGCTCAGTGGCGGTCGTCATGCGGGTGCTCCTTGGTGAGGTGGTGCCAGTCGGTGGTGACGGGGGCGAGTCCGCCCCGCAGCCACAGGGGGAGTTGGTCGCGGTGGTGGGGGTCGTCGGCGACCCCGGAGGCGCCGAACGGCACGATCCACAGGCTCGCCTCGCGGTCGGCCAGGTCCCAGACGTAGCGGGCGGCCGAGGCGCGGGCGCTGCGGTCGGTGTAGCCGGGCACGCTGGTCGAGGACATCACGCAGTCGTGGTCCCCGGAGAGGCCAGGCCAGTCGGCGTCGTCCTCGTCCTCGTCGGGGAGTGCCTGCCAGGGCGCGAGCCGGTGGGTGACGCCCCAGGCGGGCGGTTCGTCGCCGGCGGCGACCTCCTCCAGCGCCTCGCGGACGAACCCGGCGACGTCGGCGGCCGGCACGGGACCGGAGACCAGCAGGGTCTCCAGGGCCAGGGCCACCCGCGGCCCGAGGGCCAGCCAGGGCTGGAAGACCGCGGGGTACGGGGCGGGCGCGCGGAGCGCGGCGAACGCCGGGTGCCCGGCGAGCCGCCGCACGACGGCGCCGCGCACGGCGGCGTACAGACCGGCGTCGGTGCTGTCCGCGTCCATCCGGCGGTCCCAGGCGAGCAGCCTGGCCCGGACGGTGAGCGCCCCGGGGGAGAGGGCGGGGGTGTCCTGTCCGCGCGCGGGGGTGTCGGCGTCCTCGGCCGCCGCGCGAACCGCCGCGAGCAGCCGGGCCGCCGAGGGGTTGTCGGTGTCCGTGTGGACGCCGGCCATCGCCTCCGGCGTCCAGGCCGCGGAGGCGGCGAGCAGGGTGTCGATCCGGGCCGCCCGGTGCGGCGGGGCGAACTCGATGCCGAGCGGCGCCGCGAGCCCGCGCGCGTTGGCCATGACGGCATGGCCCTCGACGTCCGCGCGCGGCGTCGGCACCGCGGCGCCGTCCCGCCACGCGTACGCGGCCTCCCAGGCGGGCACCACCCGGACGGAGTTGGCGTGGTCGCGGACGGGGACGTGTCCGGCGACCCGGTGCAGCAGTCCGCCGTCCACGTCGGCCGCCATGACGACGTTGACCGGCTCGACCCAGCCGTCGACGGCCCGGTCCACGTCCGCGACGGTACGGGCGGCGAGCAGCTCGGGCAGCACCGCGAACCCCAGCTCCCCGGTCACACGCGGCGGGTACCGCAGGCTGATCGCCTCCCAGACGCCCCCGTCCGCGCCGTCCGCGCCGACCGCGGCGTCCGCGCCGACCGCGGCGTCCCCGCCCTCGGTGGCGTCGGGGCCGCCGATCGGGCCGCCGCCCGGGCCGATGATCACCGGGCCGCGCGCGGTCTCGATCACCTCGATCCCGACCGGGTCGCCGCCCGCCACCTCCACCGTCTCCCGGTGCACGCTCGCGGGTTGCCAGCCGTCCGGGCCCAGGGCCTCCACGCCGCCGTCGGCGGTCCGCCGGAGCCGCTCCCGGTACAGGTCCTGGTAGTCGGACATGGCGTTGGTGATCGCCCAGGCCACCTGGCCCGTGTGCCCGAAGTGGGCGAGGCCCGGGACGCCCGGGACCGCGAGGCCGAGCACGTCGTACTCCGGGCACGCGAGGCGGATCTGCTGGTACACCCCGGGCGCCTCGATGAAGCGGTGCGGGTCGCCCGCGATGATCGCCGAACCGCTCGCCGTCCGGTCGCCGGAGACGATCCAGCCGTTGGAGCCGGAGGTCCCGGGGCCGTCCGTGGCGAACAGCTCCGTCCACTCCTCGCCCAGCCTGCGCGCGACCTCCTCCCGCCACAGCTTGGCGGGGAAGCCCGCGAACAGGATGTGCGTGGTGAGCCAGACCGCCAGCGGGGTCCACGGCTCCCAGCGGCCCGGCGCGAGCCCGACCCGCGCGAACTGGCCCGCGCGGGACGCGCCTTCCGGCAGCCCCGCGTTGACCCCGTCCACGTACGCCCGGACCCAGCGCGCCGTCCGCTCGTCCAGGCGGTCGAAGCAGCGGCGCGCGGTGTCGGCGAGCCCGGCCTGCCGCGCGAAGGTGTCCCAGCCGGTCTCGCCGGCGCCGAGGAACGCGGCCGTCGTGCCCTGTGCCCGGTGCCGCTCGACCTCCAGCTGCCAGGCGCGGTCCACCGCGGTCACCCGCCCCTGCGCGAAGGCGAGTTCGTCCTGATCGGTCGCCCGCAGATGCGGAATGCCCCAATCGTCCCGGTAGACCTCGATACCCACTCCGACCCCGATCTTCTGCGTTCTCTTAGGTTAGGCTGACCTAAATTAATCTACAGGCAACGCATGGGGAGGCGATCGCGGTGGGGCATGGCTGGGAAGGTGTGGTCCTCAAGCTGTTCCGGGGACGGGACTTCACGTTCACCGTGACCGGGGCCGAGCAGGTCACCGAGCACTACCGCCGGGTGCACCTGACGGACGGCGGCCTTCTCGCCGCCGCCGGGGTCCACCCGACGATGTGGGTGCGGCTCTGGTTCGAGAACGCGGGCAAGCCGCACCAGCGCGCCTACACCCTCGTCGACCCCGATGCGGAGGCGGGCACCTTCAGCCTGGAGTTCGCCCTCCATGAGGGCGCCGCCAGCGACTGGGCCCGCTCCTGCGCCCCCGGCGACACCGTCGAGGCCACCCTCCAGGGCACCGGCTTCACCGCCCCCGAGCCCCGGCCCGGCCGGATGTTCGTGATCGGCGACCCCGCCTCGCTGCCCGCCATCAACTCGCTCCTCGACTCCGCGCCCGACGTCCCGGCCACCCTCTGGTTCGAGACCTCGCACGAGGCGGACGAGGAGCTGCCGCTGCGCCTCGACGCGGACCGCCACGAGCTGCGCCGGGTCCCGCGCCAGGGTGGCGGGGCCGCGCTCGTCGAGCGGGTCCGCGGTGACCTCCCCGAGCTGCTGGGGGAGGAGCGGGACCCGTACGTCTGGATCGCCTGCGACACGGCGACCACCCGCACCCTCGCCGCGTACGTCCGCAAGGAGCTCGCGCTCCCCAAGGAGCGCGTCCACTCCCTGGGCTACTGGCGCGCCTCCTGACCGGGGCCGCCCGCCGAGCCGCCGTCGAGCCGTCACCGCCGAGGCGCCGGGTTGACCGTCCGTTACCGGAGGTCGGCGGGCGTCGTTGAATCACTTTCGGCGCACGCCCCGCGTGATACGAAACGCGCGGGGCGTGCGGGAACGGGTGTGCCGAAAGAATCGAATATGGGCGCGGAAACCCCCCTTTGGAGTGAACTCACGCCAGGTGTCTGTCAGTTCACCCTCCGTGCGTAAAGATTCCGGTGTCTCAAGTCGCCGAGACCGCGTCGACCCCGTGTCCCCGTGGTGAGCGGCCGGCGACGCCATGTCTCCTGTGGGGGTACCACCAACGTGAACAGCACCACCTTCCGCATGCCCGTACGCCGTACCGCCGCCGCGGCGACCGCCGTCGCGCTGGCCGTCGGGCCTGTGGTCCTCCTCGCCCCCGCGGCCCACGCCACCGGCGGCGAGGGGCGCGCGACCGCCGTCGTCCTGCGGACCGGTCTCGACGTCTCCCTGCTCGACAAGACGGTCGACGTGCCCCTGCGTGCCTCCCTCAACGAGGTCAAGGCGCCCGAGACCGAGAACAAGACCGCGCTGACCGTCAAGGTGGAGGGCGCCGAGAACGGCAAGCCGATCGACGTGCTCCGCGCCGACGTCGCCACGTCGAAGGCCACGGTCGACAAGGACAAGGCCGAGGGGTACGTCAACCTGGTCAAGGCCCGGGTCCACGTCCCCGGTGTGCCCCTGCTCTCCCTGATCGAGGTCGAGAAGGTCACCGCCAGGGCGCTCTGCGAGACCGGCAAGCAGCCGGTCGCCGAGGCCAACCTGCTCGGGCACGTCACCGTCCTCGGCAAGAAGACCAAGCTGTCCACGGCGGGCCAGACCAAGGTCAGCGTGCCGGGCGTCGGCGACGTGACGCTCGACCTGTCCCGTACGTCCACCACCTCGCGCACCGCCGCCGCCACCGCCCTGGAACTGAAGGTGGAGGTCAACCCGCTGAAGCTCGGCGTGGCCGAGGTCAACGGCACGGTCACCCTCGCCGAGGCCACCTGCGAGACGCCGAAGGGCACGAAGCCCACCGAGGAGCCGACCGACAAGCCGACCGAGAAGCCCACGGAGGAGCCGACCGGGCAGCCCTCGCAGGAGCCCTCCACCGAGACCAGCGACGCCGGTGGCGTGCAGACCCAGAACGAGGGCGCCCAGCCCACCGACCAGAACCTCGCGGCGACCGGCGGCAGCTCGATGACGCCGTACCTGGCCGGCGGCGCCGTCGTCCTGCTCGGCGGCGGCGCGGGGGCGCTCGTCCTGGCCCGCGGTCGCGCCCGGGGCTGACCGACCCGAGGGGGGAAGGGGACCATGCGGGGAGGACGGCGCGACGGCGAGCCGCCCTCCCCGCATGCACGACCCGGCGCACGCGTGCCGACGGGCCTCAGCCCTCGATCAGCAGCGCCTGGTCCAGCGCCTGCAGGAAGCGGTTGGTGACGACCCGGTCCCGCACCGCGAGCCGGAGCCAGTTCCGGTCCAGGCCGGGGAACGTGTCCCCGCGCCGGGCGGCGAAGCCGAGCGACCGCAGCCTCTCCCGTACCGCGTCCGCGCGATCCATCCGGATCAGGACGAACGGACCCTCCGCCGCGGCCACCGCCCGCACCTCGTCGAACTCCGCGAGCCCCGCGAGCAGATGCGCCCGCTCCACCGCGATCCGGTGCGCCGCGAGCTCCGCCTCCGCGAGCGCCGCCCGCGACATGCACGCCTCCGCCGCCACGAGCGCGGGCGTGGACACCGGCCACAGCGGCTGCGCCCGTTCGAGCAGCGCGATCGTCTCCGGGTGCGCGAGGACATAGCCTATCCGCAGACCCGCGAGCCCCCAGGTCTTCGTCAGGCTCCGCAGCACCACCAGACCCGGCACGTCCGTCCGCCCGGCCAGCGACTCCCGCTCGCCCGGCACCGCGTCCATGAACGCCTCGTCCACCACCAGCGTCCGCCCGGGCCGGGCCATGGCCGCGATCGCCGCCGCCGGATGCAGCACGGACGTCGGGTTCGTCGGGTTCCCGATCACCACGAGGTCCGCGTCCTCCGGCACGGCCGCGGGATCGAGCCGGAAGCCGTCCTCCTCGCGGAGCAGCACCCGGCGCACCTCGTGGCCCACGTCGCGCAGCGCCGCCTCCGGCTCGGTGAACTGCGGATGCACCACCACCGGCCGGCGCACCGGAAGCGCCCGCGCGAGCAGCACGAACGCCTCCGCCGCCCCGGCCGTCAGCAGCACCCGGGCGGCCGGCAGATCGTGCCGCTCGGCGACCGCCGCCCGCGCGACCCGGCCGTCCGGGTACTGCGCCAGGCCTGTCAGGGAATCGGCGATCCGCGCCCGCAGCCACTCCGGTGGCGTGTGGGTCCGGACGTTGACCGCAAGATCGATCAGTTTCTCGTCCCGTACCTCCGCGTCACCGTGGTGCCGCAGATCGTGGACGTCAGAATGCGCGTGGGTATCCATGGCCGCCGTCGGGTGATGAGTGGGGGGTGTACGGGGCTCCGTCTGACCGTCGATGTACCCCCGTCCCTGGGGCAACAACCGTACGTCGGGGGCATCTTCGTTCGGGCGAAACCGGAGGGGCCGGGCGATCGCACACGTCACACGCGCCGACTTCCGCTTCGGTACGAGCAGCACGGCACCCGCCCCCGCCGCGAGCAGCGCGGCCGCCTCCGCCACCGACGCCGTCCCCGTCGCCGCGAGGGCGGCCCCCGAGGGGTGCGGTACGGGCACGGCGGCCAACTCCTCGGGCCCGTAGGCGCGCAGCGGTACGCCGAGACGCTGGGCCGCGCCCACGATCCCCGGCTCCGCGGCCCGCGCCTCCAGGGTCCCGAACGCCACGACGTCCGAGCAGGAGAGACGGGCCTCCCGCAGCGCGGCGAGGACCGGGGTCAGCACCTCGTCCACGGACACCCCGGACCGCGCGCCGATCCCCACGGTCGCCCCGTTCACCGTCGCTCGCTCTCCCCGCGTCCCACTCATCGCGTCCCCCAGACCAGACACACCGGCGGTACCGCCGCCGCGGAGAAGACGCCCGGCCCATCCAGCCGCTCGGACCGCAGCAGCACCCCCTCGGCCGCGAACCCGCAGGACGTCAGCGCCGACCGGACCGGCGCGATCCGAGCCGGATCGGGCACCGCCACCACCACCGCGCGGCGGGCCCGCCGCGCCGCCGTCTCCACGACCGACTCCAGCTCACCGGGCGCGCCGGAACGCCCCCCGACGAACACCCCGTCCGGATCCGCGAGATGGCTCAGCACCGCAGGCGCCTCCCCGCGCACCGCCCGCACCTCCACGCCGTGCGCGGCCGTGTTCGCCCGGACCCGCTCGACCCCGGCCGCCGACCGCTCCACGGCGACCGCGGCCGCGCCCAGGCGGGCGCACTCGATCGCCACCGCGCCCCGGCCCGAACCGATGTCCCAGACCAGATCGCCGGCCCGCGGCCCGAGCCGGGCCAGCGCCAACGCCCGCGCCTCGTACGGCAGTACGGTCCCGGTGCCGGCCCCCGCCCCGAACTCCCCGTCCGGCAGCGCCCAGCTGTCAGGACCGGTGAGCGGTCCGGTGACCGCGGGGGAGGGCCCGTCCTGCCGCGACTCGTCCAGGCAGAGCACCATGCTCACGCCCTCCCAGCCCCGGCACATGGCCTCCGCCGGATCCACCCGCTCGAACCGCTCGCGGAACGGATCGCCGAGCGCCGAGAACACCACCAGCGTCCGCGACGCCACCCGGTGCAGCAGCGCCGAGCCCAGCTCCGCGGGACCGAATCCCGGGGTCGGCAGCACGGCCACCTTGGGGTGGGCCCGGCAGATGTTCACCGCGCGGTGGGGCACCGAGCCCTCCACCACGACGGCGTCGTCCCAGGCCAACCCCAGGCGTCCGAAGGCGAGTCCGATGTGCGCGAATCGGGCGCGATCGGATAGCAAGGGCGCATGGCCGTTTTCGTCGCGCTCGGCGCGTTCCTCATGACGCTCTTCGGCGGCTGGACGGCGCAGCGCGTCACCGACCGGCGCCACCTCGTCCTCGGCCTGGCCGGCGGACTGATGCTCGGCGTGGTCGGACTCGACCTGCTGCCGGAGGCCATGGAGGCCGCGGGCGAGAAGGTCTTCGGGGTGCCGCAGGCCCTGCTGCTCTTCGTGGGCGGCTTCCTCTTCGCCCATGTCGTGGAACGGCTGCTCGCGGTCCGTCAGGCCGCGCACGGGGTGGCGGCCGGCGAGCGGGTGCCGCAGGTGGGCCTCACCGCGGCGGCCGCGATGGTCGCCCACAGCCTCATGGACGGCATCGCGCTCGGCGCCGCCTTCCAGGTCGGCGGGGGCATGGGCGCGACCGTGGCGCTCGCCGTCATCACCCACGACTTCGCCGACGGGTTCAACACGTACACGATCACCAGCCTCTACGGGAACGCCCGGCGCAAGGCGGTCCTGATGCTGGTCGCGGACGCGGCCGCCCCGATCGTCGGCGCGGCGTCCACGCTGCTGTTCACCCTTCCGGAGGAACTCCTCGGCAGCTATCTGGGGTTCTTCGGCGGCGCTCTGCTGTACCTCGCCGCCGCCGAGATCCTCCCCGAGGCCCATCACGAACACCCGGCGCTCTCCACCCTGCTGTGCACGGTGGCGGGCGTCGGGTTCATCTGGCTCGTGGTGGGGGTGTCGGGCGGCTGATCTCACGCGGCCGGCCCGTTCCCGCCGTGCCCGTTCCCGCCGTGCCCGTTCCCGCCGTGCGCGTGCCGGCCGTGCCCGTTCCCGTCGTGTCCGGTCCCGCAGTGCGTGACGAAGCGGGCGGCCGCCTCCGGGGCCCCGGCCCAGTGGGTGTGCACATAGCTCGCGTGCACCCCGCCCTGGGCGAACCCCTCCAGGCGACGCACCGGCTGCCGCAGCCCCCAGGCCGCCTCCGCCCCGGCGCCCGGCTCGATCACGGTCCGGTGGAACTCGTGCCCCCGCATCCGTGCCCCGGCCGCCGCGAGCGGGCTGTCGCTGACCGCGACGGCGTCCCGGTACCCGAGCGTGAGCCGCTCCGACATCCGCGCCTCCGCGTCGAGCACCCCGCACATGGGACGCCCGTCCAGCGAACGGGCCAGGTACAGCAGCCCGGCGCACTCGGCGGCGATCGGCGCCCCGGAGGCGGCCAGCTCGGAGACGGCCTTCCGCAGCGGCTCGTTGGCGGACAACTCGGCGCCGTACATCTCGGGAAACCCGCCGCCTATGACGAGCCCGCTCGTCCCCTCGGGCAGCGCCTCGTCCCGCAGCGGATCGAAGGTCACCACCGCGGCCCCGGCGGCGGTGAGCAGTTCGGCGTGCTCGGCGTACGAGAACGTGAAGGCGGCGCCGCCGGCGACGGCGACCACCGGACGCGCCGGCCCGACGGCGACCGGGGGCAGGGCGCCCACGGGGTCCCAGGCCTCTCCGGGCAGCTCCGGCGCCGACCGCGCAAGCGCCATGAGCGCGTCCAGATCGCACCCGGCCGCCACCTGCTCCGCCTGCGCGGCGACCGCCTCCACCGCGGCGGCCTGCCGCTCGGCCACCGGGACCAGGCCCAGGTGCCGCGACGGCGTCGCCACGGCGGGCGCCCGCCTCAGCACGCCCATGACCGGCACGCCCGACCCGCCGAGCGCCTCGCGCAGCAGGTGCTCGTGCCGGTCGGAGGCGACCTTGTTGAGGATGACCCCGCCGATCCGGACCTCCGGGTCCCACGAGGCGAACCCGTGCACCAGGGCCGCCACCGACCGCGACTGCGAGGACGCGTCGACGACCAGCACCACGGGCGCCCTGAGGATCTTCGCCACCTGGGCCGTCGAGGCGAGTTCGCCCTGGTCGGCGGCCCCGTCGTACAGGCCCATGACGCCCTCGACCACCGCCAGGTCGCAGCCGCGCGCCCCGTGCGCGAAGAGCGGCGCGACCATCCCCGTACCGCACATGTACGCGTCGAGGTTGCGGCCGGGGCGCCCGGTCGCGAGCGCGTGGTAGCCCGGGTCGATGTAGTCGGGACCGACCTTGTGCGGGGAGACGGCGAGGCCACGGCCCGCGAAGGCGGCCATCAGGCCGGTCGCGACCGTGGTCTTGCCCGCGCCGGAGGACGGCGCGGCGATGACGAGACGTGCTACCACTCGATGCCCCGCTGGCCCTTCTGACCCGCGTCCATCGGGTGCTTCACCTTCGACATGTCCGTGACGAGGTCCGCGAAGTCCATGAGCTCCTGCGGCGCGTTGCGGCCGGTGATGACGACATGCTGCTGTCCGGGCCGGTTCCGCAGCACCTCGACCACCTCGGCCGTGTCGATCCAGCCCCAGTGCAGCAGGTACGCGAACTCGTCGAGGACGTAGAACTTGTACTTCTCCTCCGCGAGGTCGCGCTTGACCTGCTCCCAGCCCTCGCGCGCCTTGTCCTCGTGCGACTGCTCGCCCTCGGCGACCTCGCGCTGGATCCAGGACCAGCCCTCGCCCATCTTGTTCCAGACGACGGTGCCGCCCTTGCCGGTCTCGCCGAGCGCCTTGAGGGCGTTCTCCTCGCCGACCTTCCACTTGGCGGACTTGACGAACTGGAACACCCCGATCGGCCAGCCCTGGTTCCAGGCGCGCAGCGCCATCCCGAAGGCCGCCGTCGACTTCCCCTTGCCGACGCCGGTGTGCACCATCACCAGCGCGCGGTTGCGGCGCTGACGGGTGGTGAGACCGTCGTCCGGTACGACGGTCGGCTGTCCCTGCGGCATCAGGCTGCCCTCCTCGTTGCGTGCTGCTCTGCCTGTACGTTCCTGACGAGACCGGCGATCGAATCGGCGCGCAGCTCGTCCAAGGTCACGGCGGTGCCGCCCAGTTCACGGGCGAGGTTTCCGGCAAGACCCAGCCGTACGGGACCGGTCTCGCAGTCCACGACGACGGCCGCCGTGCCGTCGGCGGCGTGCAGCCGCGCGGCGCGGGCGGCGAGCGCCACCGGGTCGGCGCCGCCGCCGGTCGCCCGGCCGTCGGTCACGACGACGAGCAGCGGCCGGCGCGAAGGGTCGCGCAGCCGCTCGACGCGCAGCACGTCGTGGGCCTTCAGCAGCCCCGCCGACAGCGGCGTCCGGCCGCCCGTCGGGAGCTGTTCCAGCCGGGCCGCGGCGGCGTCCACGGACGAGGTCGGCGGCAGCGCCACCTCCGCGTCCCGGCCCCGGAAGGTGACCAGACCGACCTTGTCGCGCCGCTGGTACGCGTCGAGCAGGAGCGAGAGCACCGCCCCCTTCACGGCACTCATCCGCTGCCGGGCCGCCATGGAACCGGAGGCGTCGACGGCGAAGAGCACCAGGTTCCCCTCCCGGCCCTCGCGGGTCGCCTGGCGCAGGTCGTCCCTGCGGACCACGAGCCCCGGTCCGCTCCGGCCGCGCGCCTTCTGGTGCGGGGCGGCGGCGTGCACGGTCGCGGCCAGGTGCAGCTTGGTCAGCGCGCCCCGGGGCCGTACGGAGCCGGTGGTCCTGCCGTGTTCGGTACGGGCCCGGGAGCGGCGGCCCGCCGCGCCCTCGCCGAGACCGGGCACGCTGAGCATCTTCGTGCGGAACGGCTCGGCGGCCTTGACGGCGGCGCGTTCACCGGCGCCGGACGGGGCCTGCGGTGCGGGCGCGGGTGCCTCTTCGGCGCCCGCGTCCTGCGGAGCCGTACCCTCAGGCCCGTCGCTCTGCGGCGGCACACCGCCCCCGCCGCCACCCGGGCCGCCGGGACCGTCCGGACCGGGATCCGGGTCCTCGTCGCCCTCGTCCTCGCCCTTGAACCGCTCCAGGGTCTCGTCGAGCTTGTCCTCGTCGAGCCCGGGCGCGTCGAAGGGGTTGCGCCGCCTCCGGTGCGGGAGCGCGAGCAGCGCCGCCTGCCGGACGTCGTCGGAGTCGACCTCCGCACGCCCGGCCCAGGCGGCGAGCGCGGTCGCCGTCCGGGCCATCACGATGTCGGCGCGCATGCCGTCCACCTCGAACGCGGCGCAGGTCGCGGCGATCTGGAGGAGGGCCGCGTCCCCGAGCACCACGCGCGGCAGCAGCTCGCGCGCGGCGACGATCCGCTCCCGCAGCGCGCTCTCCTCGCCGGCCCAGCGCGCCGCGAACGCGGCCGGGTCGTCGTCGTACGCCAGCCGGCGCCGCACGACCTCCACCCGCTGCTCGGGCTCGCGGGAGGCCGCGACCTCGACCGTCAGACCGAACCGGTCCAGCAACTGCGGCCGCAGCTCGCCCTCTTCGGGGTTCATCGTGCCGACGAGCAGGAAACGGGCCGCGTGCCGTACGGAGACGCCCTCGCGCTCGACGTACGAGGAGCCCATGGCGGCGGCGTCGAGGAGCAGGTCGATCAGGTGGTCGTGGAGGAGATTGACCTCGTCGACGTAGAGGATCCCGCGGTGCGCGTCCGCGAGGAGGCCGGGCTCGAAGGCCTTCACGCCCTCGGCAAGCGCCCGTTCGATGTCGAGCGCGCCGACCAGCCGGTCCTCGGAGGCGCCGACGGGCAGCTCCACCATCCGCGCGGCGCGGGCGTCGGCGGGGGCCGCCTCGTGCGGACCGTCCGGGCAGCCGGGGTCGGGCGCGCCCGGGTCGCAGCTGAACCGGCAGCCCGCGACCACCGGCACCTCGGGCAGCAGGTCCGCGAGCGCCCGTACGGCCGTGGACTTGGCGGTCCCCTTCTCGCCCCGCACGAGGACGCCGCCCACCGCCGGGCTCACCGCGTTGAGGAGCAGCGCGAGGCGCAGGTCGTCCATGCCGACGACGGCGGTGAACGGATACCGGGTGCTCATCGTGGGGTCCTCTCTTCGAGTTCGGTTCGCTGATGGGTCAGAGGGCTCTTCGGACCGGTGGCCGCCGACGGCGAGGCACCACCCACGAGGGCCACCCGCAGGCTGCTCTCGAAGCCGCACGGGTGGTGCGGGTGGGAAACCGAGCCCGGCCGGAGGCCGGGCGCACTCCCACCGGACCGTGCACGGCCCCGCACCCGCCGCCCACTCACGGCGCCCCCGGCGGCACGAACGGCAGCCCCGCCGGCGCCCCGTGCTCGATCAGCCGCAGCAGCGCGTCCGTGTCCGCGTGCTCCTCGATCAGGTCGCCGAGCCGGTCGAGCTGCTCCTCGCGGAGCGCCCCGAACGACGTGTCCGGCGCCGGTACGAAGCGCCGCCCGGCCGCCGCCGCGACCTCGCGCAGGAACGCCCGGCGGAAGCCGTCGCTCTCCAGCGAGCCGTGCCAGTGGGTGCCCCAGACCGCGCCGACCCGGCAGCCGTCCAGGAACGGATCGCCGCCGAGGACCTCGGCGACGCCGTGGTGGATCTCGTACCCCTCGACCCGCTCGCCGAGCGCCTCGCCGACCGGCCGCGCGAGGGTCTTCTCCGCGGCGAACCGGACGCGTACGGGCAGCAGTCCGAGCCCGTCGACCGTGCCGGCCTTCGACTCGACCTCGTCCTCGATCCGCTCCCCGAGCGCCTGGAAGCCGCCGCAGACGCCGAGCACGGGACGGCCCTCCGCCGCGCGCCGGGCGAGCGCGTCCGCGAGCCCGCGCTCGCGCAGCCACGCCAGGGCCTTCACCGTGCCCCGGGTGCCGGGCACGACCACCAGGTCCGCGTCGACCAGCTCCTCGGCCCGGTCCACGAACCGCACCACCACGCCCGGTTCGGCCGCCAGCGCGTCCACGTCCGTGAAGTTCGACATCAGCGGCACCGCGCACACGGCGACCCGCAGCACGTCCTCGCCGACCGGCGGCGCCACGACCGACTCGCGGACGGCGCCGCGCAGCGAGACCCGCAGCCCGTCCTCCTCGTCGATGCCGAGCCCGTGCGCGTACGGCAGCACCCCGTACGTGCGCCGCCCGGTCAGCCCGAGCAGCATGTCGAGGCCCGGCTCCAGCAGGGTCACGTCGCCGCGGAACTTGTTGACGAGATAGCCCGCGACGAGCTCCTGGTCCTCGGGCGCGAGCAGCGCCGTCGTACCGAAGAACTGGGCGAACACCCCGCCCCTGTCGATGTCCCCGACCACGAGCACCGGGAGCCGCGCGGCCCGTGCGATGCCCATGTTCACGATGTCCGTCCGCCGCAGGTTGATCTCGGCCGGACTGCCCGCCCCCTCGCAGATCACGGCGTCATACGTGCCCCGCAGCTCCTCCAGGCACGCCAGTACCGGCTCGAAGAGCTGCTTCTGCCGCCCTCCGTGGTAGCCCCTGGCGCTCAGCTCGCCGACGGGCTTTCCCATGAGCACGACCTGGCTGGAGCGGTCGCTGCCCGGCTTCAGCAGGACCGGGTTCATCAGCGCGGTCGGTTCGACGCGCGCCGCCTGCGCCTGCATGGCCTGCGCCCGGCCGATCTCCGCGCCCTCCCGGGTCACGAAGGAGTTCAGGGACATGTTCTGGCCCTTGAACGGGGCGACCTTCACACCCTGCCTGACCAGCCAGCGGCAGATGCCCGCCGTGACGACGCTCTTGCCCGCGTCGGACGTGGTCCCGGCGACCAGCAGCCCCCCGCCCCTCATGCCTGCCTCCGCTTCACCGCACGTGTCCCAGGTGTCTTCTCCGCACGCGCCCTCAGCGCGCCCGCCGCGATCCGTCCGCCCACGCAGACGGCCAGCGTCAGCGCCGTCACCCGGCGCGAGAGCCGGACCGCCCGCTCGATGTCCGCGACCTCCACGGCCCGCCCCTCCCCGTTCAGCACGGGCCGGTGCTCGATCCGGCCGCCGTACGACAGCGTCCCGCCGAGCCGTACCCCGAGCGCCCCCGCGAACGAGGCCTCCACCGGGCCCGCGTTGGGGCTCGGGTGCTTCTCCGCGTCCGCCTTCCAGGCGCGCACCGCCCCGCGCGGATCGGCTCCGGCCAGCGCCGTGAGCGCGGCGGTCAGCCGGGCGCCCGGCCAGCCGGCCACGTCGTCGAGCCGGGCCGAGGCCCAGCCGAAGCGCCGGTACCGCGCCGACTTGTGGCCCACCATCGCGTCCAGGGTGTTCACCGCCCGGAAGCCGACAAGGCCCGGCACGCCCGCGACCGCGCCCCAGACCAGGGCGCCCACGACGGCGTCGGAGGTGTTCTCGGCGACCGACTCGACGACCGCGCGGGCCATCGCGGGACCGTCCAGGGCCTGCGGATCGCGCCCCACCAGATGCGGCATCCGCTCCCGGGCCACCTCCAGGTCGCCGGCCGCGAGGGCTCCACCGATCGCGCGGGCCTCCCGGCCCAGGGTCGTCCCGCCGACCACGGCCCAGACGGCGGCCGCGGTGAGCGCGGCGGAGGCCCGGGGACGGTCGCGTACGGTCCGGGCGGCCAGCGCGGCGGCGCCCGCGGCGCCGGTGACACAGACGGCGGTGTGCAGCGCGCCCCACCCGCGGTGGTCGCGCCAGAGCAGTCTCTCGACGGCCCCCGCGGCGCGCCCGAACGCGGCGACCGGATGGCCGCGGCGGGGGTCGCCGACGATCAGATCGGCGGCCAGACCGGCGGCCGCGCCGTATGCGAATACACCAGTGGCAGCAGTGCGGCCGGGCATGGCGCTGTGTCCTCACTCAGGGTCCGCGCCCTGGCTCGACGTGACCGGCGGCGAGAGTTCCTGGCTCCCGGGCGCCGACTTCTCGGCTCCCCGGTCACAGTGGCGGGACCGCGCCGGATTCGCACCGGGCTTCCTCTGCTTGCCGCCGTAATGGCCCCGGAAGTCCACCACGTGTGCGAACACCCGTCAACTCACGCTTGACCTGCGGCGGGACAGTGTGCGGAGCACCACACGGCCCCCGCGGGGACCCCGGAAACGCGACCGGGCGGGCCGCACCCGAAGGTGCGACCCGCCCGGCCGGTGGAGCGGGACCGTCGTCAGACGACGATCAGGTAGATGCCGTACGCGACGGCCGCGGCGCAGAGCGCGAAGCAGGCGTACGCGGCGGTGCGCGCCAGGGCGGCGGAGCCTCCCTGGGCGGCGGCCTCCTCCTGCTTGGAGAGGCCGACGATGCCGAGGGTGAAGAGGCCCACGAGGGCGACGGTCGCCACGAGGCTGACTCCGAAGACGGAGCCGAGAGCTGCCCAGTCGATCTTCATGTCTCTGTTTCCTTACACCGCGGCCGGGGCGGCGGGGGCTGCCGGGTCCGTGGGAGCCGGCGAGGGGATGGTGGTCTTGAGGTCCTCGTCCGCGACGGCGGCGATGGAGCCGGCCGTGGCCGGCGGGGTGACGGCCGCGATGGCGGTGGTCACGACGCCCGCGGGCTCGCCGTCGATCTCGTCGGCCGTGACGTTGTGGTGGTCGACCGGCTTGCGGCGGGACAGCGTCCAGATGACGGCCGAGCCGGCGACGAGGAGGACCGCGACGGCGGCGATGCCCCAGTCGCCCTGCTTGGTGAGGAACTCGGCGCCGGCGCCGACCAGGCCCGCGGCGGGCAGCGTCAGACCCCAGGCGACGAACATCCGGGTGGCGGTCGACCAGCGGACGACACCGCCCTTGCGGCCGAGGCCCGCGCCCATGACGGCGCCGGAGCAGGACTGGGTCGTGGAGAGCGAGAAGCCCAGGTGCGAGGAGGCCAGGATGACCGTCGCGGCGCTGGTCTGGGCGGCGAAGCCCTGCTGCGGCTGGAGGTCGGTGAGGCCCTTGCCCATGGTGCGGATGATGCGCCAGCCGCCGAGGTAGGTGCCGAGCGCGATCGCGACACCCGCGGAGACGATGACCCACATCGGGGGGTTGGCGCCGGGGGCGAGCACGCCGCCGGTCACCAGCGCGAGGGTGATGACACCCATCGTCTTCTGGGCGTCGTTGGTGCCGTGCGCGAGCGAGACGAGACCGGCGGACGCGATCTGACCGGCGCGGTAGCCCTTGGCCTTGGCCTTGGTCTCCTTCTTGGCGCCGATCTTGTACGTCAGCTTGGTGGCCGCCATCGCGGCGAGTCCGGCGACGAGCGGCGCGGCGATCGCGGGGATCAGGACCTTGCTGACCACGGTCGAGCCGTTGACGGCGGACCAGCCGGCCGACATCACGGCGGCGCCGATGAGTCCGCCGAAGAGGGCGTGGGAGGAGCTGGACGGCAGACCCAGGAGCCAGGTCAGCAGATTCCAGAGGATGGCGCCGACGAGCGCCGCGAAGATCACTTCGGTACGAATGCCCTGTTCGTTGATGATCCCGCCGGAGATCGTCTTGGCGACCTCGACGGACAGGAACGCGCCGACCAGGTTGAGCACGGCGGACATCGCCACCGCGGTCTTGGGCTTGAGTGCACCGGTCGAGATGGTCGTCGCCATCGCGTTGGCGGTGTCGTGGAAACCGTTCGTGAAATCGAACACGAGAGCTGTCACGACCACAATCGCGAGCAGCAGCGTGATGTGTTCCATTTACCCAGGCAATCGTTTGACGTCAGTGGCTGGACGAACGTAGGCAACCTGAGTGAACGGAAGATGAACTGGGTCGGGCGTTGCGGTGTCCCAAATCAAGGTCTGAGCGTTCCGCTTGAGCCGGCCGAGGGCTCCCCGTGAACACCCTGTCCACGATGTGGGCATGTGCGACCCCGGGTAATCCCCACCGTCACCGGGTGCGGGGGAGGACGTCCGCTTTCTCCCGGCTCGCCCGTGTCAGTCCGTGGACGGATCGGCGACTCCGCCGGGCACCCCGTCAGCCCACCGGGGGACCCCGGAACGAGACCCATGTCACTCTCCCGGGGGCTGCCACCGGACGGGTTCGTCCGGTGGCAGCC
>NZ_JBEZNQ010000095.1:0-27238 GCF_040653315.1 Streptomyces sp. NPDC047981
GCGTGGTGGGCGCGGAGTTCCAGAACGTGACCGGTTCGCGCAGGAGCACGTCCAGCAGGAGTTCCGGGTCGCGCTGCCCCGCCCACGCCGGCCGCCGTCCATCCGGTGGCCCGCCTTCGCGAGCAGGGCGGGCAGGACGGTCAGCGAGCCGCCGACCGCCACGAGCGTGACCAGGATCGCGCCCGTGGCGATCGACGAGAAGACGACGTCCCCTACGAGGTACAGGCCGGCGAGCGAGAGCGCGACGGCGAGCCCGGAGTCGACGACCGCGCGGCCGGAGGTCGCGGCGGCCAGTTCGACGGCGCGGGCGGGCGAGATCGTGCCGCCGGAGCGCTCGCGTTCCTCACGGGCCCGCTTGAGGTAGAAGAGCGAGTAGTCGACGCCGACCGCCATGCCCATCATGAAGATGACGCTGAGCGCCGCGCCGCCCGCGTCCGGGAAGACCCAGGAGGCGAGCCCGTACAGCCCGACCGCGCCGACGAAGGCGAACAGGGCGAGAAGAACGGGGATGCCGGCGGCGAGCACCGCGCCGAAGACGACCAGCAGGATGAGGAAGGTGACGGGGAGGCTGATCATCTCGGTCCGCCGGAGCTCCTGCCCCTGCTTGTCGTTGACCGCGACGGAGATGGACGCGCTGCCGGTCTGCTCGATCGTCAGGTCCGGGTGCGCCCGTCGGACGGCCGCCGTCTCGGCGAGGAGCGACTCGACGTCCTTCTTCGCCGTCTCCCGGTCCCCGCGCAGCGTGACCGCGACCCGCACGGTGTCCGGGTGCGCGGCGGAGACGACGGGTGCGGCGACGGACTCGACGGCGGGGAGCGCGGCCATCCGCCGCCGGATCTCCTCCGCCGCGGCGGCGGGTTGCCCCGCGTCGCCGGTCGCCTTGCCGACGGTCGCCTTGCCGACGGTCGCCTTGCCGACGGTCGCCTTGCCGTCGCGCCCTCCCCCGCCGGTCGCCCTCGCGTCGGCCGGCTTCCGCTCGATCAGGACCTGCTCCACCGGCGGGGGCGTCAGGCCGCTCCCGGAGGCCATGGCCTCCGCCCGCCCCGCCTCACCGATCCAGAAGTCGGCGAAGGTCCCCTTGTTCGTGCCGACGGCCGCTCCCGCGCCGACGCACAGGGCGAGCAGGAGTACCCAGCCCGCGATGGCCTTCCACGGATGGACCGCGCACCACCGCGCCGTACGGACCGTGACCGGAGCGTCTGTTCTTCTCATACCGAGAAGCCTCCCGGCGGAGGCGGTCGCGCGTCACTGGTGGACTCCCGCGCACCGAAGGGGGGTTACCCCCACCCGTAGGGGAAGTCCCTGAGGATCAAAGGGTGTTCAACGCACCGAGAGCCGGAACGTCATCTGCCCGAAGCCGACCGCGTCCCCCGCCCGGACCGCCACCGCGCCCGTGACCCGGCGTCCGTTGACCGTCGTGCCGTTGGTCGAGGCGAGGTCGCGCAGGACCCAGAGCCCGCCCTGGAGGGAGAGTTCGGCGTGCAGCCGGGAGACCGTCTCGTGGCTGAGCCGCAGCCCGTTCACCGGGTCGCGGCCGATCCGCAGCGGGTGTGGCCCCGGCTCCGGCATCAGCAGCTTCGGCAGCCGCTCGGCGTGCCAGGCGCGGCCGAGCTTGGCCGTGAACGCGGACATCTTCTCCACCGCCCCGACGACCCGGCGCGTCCAGCCGGACTCGCTGCGCAGGTCGGCGGTGAGGAGGGCGAGTTCGTCCGGCTGCCGGGCGGCGAGCGCCCGCTCCATCCGGAACAGGAAGGTGTCGTGCGAGAGTCGGCCCTGCGCGGCACCCTCACGGAGCAGCTCCAGCGCACGGTCCCGCTCGGCGTCGGAGAGCCGCGCCGGGTGCGTGGAGAACTCGAAAGGGGTGGTCACACGGTGATTGTCCGTCCGAGAGGCCCGAGGTGTCCAGAACGCGGGCCGACGGGGCCGCCGGGCTGCGACGTCCGGGGCCCGCGGGGCGCCCGTCGCCCCCGCTCCGGGCCTCCGCCGGGGCCGGTGGACCGGCGGACAGGGCTCCGCGGACCGGACTCGGCGGGCCGAAATCCCGTACCGGGCGCGCCAAGATCACTGATAGCTTCTGCGGACTCGACTCCCTGGGGGATATGACGTGACCGCGTCCTCGACCGCCACGCCCGACGGCGTGATACTCCGACCGCTCGCCGGACCGGAGGAGCTGGAGCTGTTCCGCCGGCTCAGCTATGTCCTCGACCACGAACTCGAGGACGATCTCGCCACCGGCCGCCGCGTGCCGGCCTGGATGTGGGTCGCCCTGCGCGGCGACCGGGTCCTCGCCAGGATCTCCTGGTGGACCAAGAAGGCGGGCGGCGAGCCGCTCGCCCTCGACTTCTTCGACCTCGACCCCGAACTCGCCGACGAGGAGCGCGCCGAGATCGGCCTGGCCCTCCTGGAGACGGCGACCGCCGCGGTCGTTCCGGCGGGCACGGCCCGCCCCGAGTTCAACCGGTTCCTGCCGGCGGACTGGCGCGAGGTGCCGGGGACGCGGGCCGAACTGGAGGCGCTGTTCGGCGTCCTGGAGGCCTCGGGGGCACGCCCGCTGGTCGAGCGGCTGCGCCTGGAGTGGCTCCCCGGCACGCCCGTGCCCGAGCCGACGGGCCGTCTCGACTTCGGCCCGGTACGCGACCGCGAGGAGCTCGTCGCGCTGATGGCCCCGGTCCTGGAGGGCACCCTCGACGCGCACGGGCAGGCCGACCTCGCGTCCGGGATGACACCCCGCGAGGCGGCGGAGCAGCACTACGACGAGGAGTTCGCGCAGTACGCCTCGCCGCGGGAGTGGTGGCGGATCGCGCGGCTGCCGGAGACCGGCGAGCCGGTCGGCTTCGTCGTGCCCGCCCGGAACAACTACAACCACACGATCGCCTACATCGGCGTGCTCCCCGCCCACCGGGGCCGCGGCTACATCGACGACATCCTCGCCGAGGGCACCCGCGTCCTGGCCGCGCAGGACGTGCCCCGCATCAGGGCGGCGACCGACCTGGGCAACGTCCCGATGGCCGCGGCCTTCGCCCGGACGGGGTACGCGACCTTCCAGCGGGCGATCGACTTCGTGTGGGACACGCCGGGCGCGGCCGGGTCCTGACTGGAAGGATGGTCGCCGTGGCCGCGGGTTCCCGGCGGCCCAGGTGTGAGCGCGAGGACCATCGACGAGGGGATCGGCCGGTGCTGTTCGAGGTGTGGGCCCCGCGGGCCCGGGACCGGGTGACGCTTGAGCTCGACGGCACCGGGCACCCGCTGGAGCGGGACGCCGAGCGGGCCGGCTGGTGGACCGGTGTCGTGCCGGCCGAGGACGGCGACCGGTACGGCTACTCCCTGGACGGCGGCCCCGTCCTGCCCGACCCGCGCTCGCGCCGTCAGCCGGACGGCCCGAACGGGCTGAGCGCGGTCGTCGACCACTCCGCGTACGTCTGGTTCAACGAGGCGCCGAAGCTGCGGCTGCGCGCCGCCGTCCTGTACGAGCTGCACATCGGGACCTTCACCGAGGACGGGACCCTGGACGCGGCCGCCGAGCGGCTCGGGGAGCTGGCGGGGCTCGGCATCACCCATGTGGAGCTGATGCCGCTCTGTCCCTTCCCCGGCACGCGCGGCTGGGGGTACGACGGGGTGGCGCCGTGGGCGGTGCACGAGCCGTACGGCGGGCCGACGGCGCTCAAGCGCTTCGTCGACACCGCCCACGGGCTCGGCATGGGCGTGGTCCTGGACGTCGTCCACAACCACTGGGGCCCGTCCGGGAACCACCTGCCGTCCTTCGGCCCGTACTTCACCGACACGCACCACACGCCGTGGGGCGCGGCGGTGAACCTGGACGCGCCGGGCTCGGACGAGGTCCGCCGGTATCTGCGGGACAGCGCGCTCGCCTGGCTCCAGGACTACCGGATCGACGGGCTCCGCCTCGACGCCGTGCACGCCCTGGTGGACGGCCGGGCGCTGACGTTCCTGGAGGAGCTGAGCGAGGCGGTGGACGAGCTGGCGCGGGAGCAGGGCCGTCAGCACTTCCTGATCGCCGAGTCGGACCTCGCCGACCCGCGCACCACGACCCCGCGCGTCGCGGGCGGTCTGGGCCTGCACGCACAGTGGAACGACGACTTCCACCACGCCCTGCACACCGCCCTGACCGGCGAGGACCAGGGCTACTACGCCGACTTCGCAGGCGCCCCGCTGGCCGCGCTCGCCAAGACGCTGACCCAGGTCTTCTTCCACGACGGGACGTACTCGAGCTTCCGTGGCCGCCACCACGGCCGCCCGGTGGACCGGGTGCGCACGCCCGCGCACCGCTTCCTCGGATACGCCCAGACGCACGACCAGATCGGCAACCGGGCGCTGGGCGACCGGCTCTCGGCGACCCTCTCCCCCGGGCTGCTCGCCTGCGCGGCGACCCTCGTCCTGACGGGGCCCTCGGTGCCGATGCTGTTCATGGGCGAGGAGTGGGGGGCGACGACGCCCTGGATGTACTTCACCGACCACACGGACGAGGAGCTCGCGGAGGCGGTACGGCGGGGCAGGCGGCGGGAGTTCGCCGAGCACGGCTGGGCGGAGGAGGACATCCCCGACCCGCAGGACCCGTCCACCCGGGACCGTTCCGTCCTTGACCGTACGGAGCGCGAGCGCGCCCCGCACAACCGGCTGGCGGCCTGGCACCGGGAGTTGATCGCGCTGCGCCGTACGCTGCCCGACCTCACCGACCCGGACCTGGCTGCGGTCCGGGTCGCCTTCGACGAGGAGGCGCGCTGGCTGGCGTTCCGGCGCGGGGTGCTGCGGGTCGCGGTCAACCTGGGCAAGGAGCCGGTCGCGATCCCGCTGGGCACCAACGGCCGCGACCGCGTCCTCGCGGCCTGGGAACCGGTCGAGGCCCCGGGCACCGACGGGCTGCTGCGGCTGCCCGCCGAGTGCGCGGTGGTCCTGACGGACGGCTGAGCCGGCGGCCGGCCGAGCCGCCGACGCCGGACCGAGTCGGCGCCGGACCGAGTCGCCGCCGGGTGAGCCGGCGGCAGGTCGATCCAGCGGCCGGCGGTCTACTCGACGATCGCCATCTCGTGCGGCGTGTTGTTGAAACGGCGGCCCGAGCCGGTGCCACCCGCGCCGCCGTCCTCGGTGAGCGTCACGATGTCCTCGATACGGACCCCGAAGCGGCCCGGCAGATAGACGCCCGGCTCGATGGAGAAGCACATGCCGGGGACGATCGGGCGCTCCTCGCCCTCGATCATGTACGGCGGCTCGTGGGTGGTGACGCCGATGCCGTGGCCCGTGCGGTGGATGAAGTACTCGCCGTAGCCCGCGTCCGTGATCACCTTGCGGGCCGCGCGGTCGACGTCCTGGCAGGCCGCGCCGGGCCGTACGGCCTCGAAGCCGGCCTGCTGCGCCTCCCGTACGAGGTCGTGCACGCGCCGCTCCTCGTCGGTCGGTTCGCCGACGTGGACGGTACGGGTGGTGTCGGAGCCGTAGCCGTGCTTGAGCCCGCCGAAGTCGAGGACGACCATGTCCCCGCGTTCGATGACCCGCTCGCCCGCCTCGTGGTGCGGGTTGGCGCCGTTGGGCCCCGAGCCGACGACGGTGAAGTCGACCTGGGAGTGGCCGAAGCGCATGAGCAGCGCGGCGAGGTCGGCGGCCACCTCGGTCTCCCTGCGGCCGGCGAAGGCGACCTTGAGGATCTCGCCGTACGCCCGGTCGGCGGCGGCGCCCGCCGCGGCGATCCGCTCCAGCTCGTGGGCGTCCTTGACGGCCCGCAGCATCGGCAGCGCCTCGGTGAGCGAGACGTACGACGTGTCGGGGAGCCGCTGCTGCAGGCCGAGCAGGTGCATGGCCCAGGCGTTGTCGCTGACGCCGAACCGTCCGGTGACGTCGAGGAGCGGCGCGGTGACGGCGTACGGGTCCTTGCCGTCGGTCCAGTCGCGCAACGTGAGCGCGGCGGCGCCGGGGGCCTTCTCGGCGTCCGGGGCCTCAAGGGTAGGCACGACGAGAACGGGGTCCTGGCCGGCGGCGAGGACGAGGACCGTGAGGCGTTCGGTGATCGCGGTCGGCTGGTAGCCGGTCAGGTAGGCGAGGTCGGGTCCTGGGGCGACGAGGACACCGGCGAGTCCGGCGTCGGCGGCCGACGCGACGGCCCGGCCCATCCGGGCGCGGTAGTCGTCGGCGGTGAAGGGCGCGGGGGCGGACTCGGTGCTACCGGGTCCGGACGTGCGGGACTCAGGCGTACGCGACATGGGTTCATCCTGCCCGGCACGGGCCGGGGACGCGACCGGTCAGCGCGGGTCGGGGCCGCGCCCCGGCCCCTGGGAGATGAGGCGTTCGAGCAGCTCGTGGAAGTCGTCGCCGACGACGATCCGCAGCTCGCCGCCGTCCTCGTCGTGCTCGCTGAGCTGGGTGAGCGTGCCGTCGCGCCACCAGAAGACGTACGGGCTGATGGCGCCGGGGGTGTCCTCATAGCCGGAGGCGGCGAACGAGGCCATCGCGCCGAGCGCGGGCACGATCGAGGTGTCGTGGATCGGGTGGAAGGCCAACTGGTGCCGGAACGGCATGGCGACCAGCGCTCCGTGCTCGCCGAGCGGCCGCCCGGTGACGCGCCGGACGACGGCGTCCAGGTCGAGGACGCGGCTCGCGGTGTAGAAGGAGTCGCCGAGTATGACCTCGAAGCACATGCCGTCGGCGTCCCGCACCGTCTCGTGCCCCTCGACGGGCAGCCCGCGCAGGTTGGCGAGTGCCCGGGCGCGCAGGTCGTCGAGGTCGCCGAGGGGTTCGAGCGCCTCGTCGGTGAGCATCATGACGCTCTCGGGAAGGTCGAGCGCGAGGACCTCGTACAGCCCCGGCGCGACGCTGCGGGCGTAGCCGAACGTGCCGGGGTCGATGCCCTCGCCGCTGACGACGCGGGGGTAGAGCTGGGCGCGGATCTGTTCGGGACGGAGGGTGTCGAGCGCCGAGGGGCCGTCCATCGTCTTCAGCACGAGGCCGACGTGGCGTCGGATCAGCGCGGGCCAGACGCGTGGTCCGCGCCGGTCGTTGTGGCAGACGGCGGCGAGGTTGCCGAGGCCGAAGGCGCGGCCGTCGGCGTCGCGCACCAGGTCGGCGTAGACGGTGACTTCGAGGCCGCGCTCGGCGAAGGCCTCGCGGACGACGCTGCGGAAGAGCGCGGCCTCGCGCACGGAGAAGTACGAGAACTCCGGGTCCCTGGGCGCTTCGTCACCGTCACGCCGTGGCCCTCGCCGGAACAACCCCACGCCAGCCCCGCCTTCCCTCGCGCCCTCGCCGTGGGACCAGCCTAGGGCCTGTCCGGCCCTGATCCACCGGACAGGCCCCAGGGGGTGTCTCCCGCTACGCGGTGAGCCGTCCGGCCAACTCCGCTGCCGGGCCGCCCGGTTCCGTGCCGGTGTGGAGGAGTTCGACCCGGTGGACGAGACGCGGGGAGGTCAGGGGTACGGCGACGGCTCCCGGGATCGTGACGGCGAGGGAGACGGGCAGCAGCGTCAGCCCGTGCCCGGCGGCGGCCAGGGCGCCCAGGAGGCGGCTGTCGGTGCCCTCGCAGCGCAGCGCGGTACGGAAGCCCTGGCCGGCCGGGCCGCCGTGCGCGGCGCGCAGCCGGTCGAGCGGGATCCCGGCGTCGGGGGCGTCGAGCCAGCGGGCGTCGACCAGGTCGGCGAGGCGCAGGCCGGGGCGCCCGGCGAGCGGATGCCCGGCGGGCAGGACCACGGCGAGCGGCTCCTCGCCGACGCGCGTGGCCGTGAGCGGGGCGACGTCGGGCAGCCGCAACGGGTCGCTGGGGGCGGCCGGTCCGTCGACGAGGCCGAGGTCGGCCGCTCCGGTCGCGACGGCCGCCGGCACCTCGTCGCGGGGCAGGGTCCGCAGGGTGACGCCGACGGCGGGCAGGGCGGCGAGGGTTCGGGGGTGCGGGGCGAGCGGGGAGACCGCGAGGGTCAGCGTCTCGGGCGGCGCGGCGGCGAACCGGGCCAGGTCGACGCGGGCGGCGTCGAGCCGGAGCAGCAGCGAACCGGCGTGTTCGAGCAGCCGTTCCCCCGCCGGCGTGGGCACCACGGGCCTGCGCCCGAGGAGCGCCAGGCCGAGGTCGCTCTCCAGGGCGGCGATGTGCTGGGAGACGGCGGACTGGGTGTAGCCGAGTTCGCGGGCGGCCTCGGAGAAGGAGGCGAGCCGGGCGACGGTGACGAAGGTACGGAGGTGGTTCGGGTCCATGGTCGGACGTCTCAGAAGTCCGGGAGGTCCAGGCGGCTCAGGAAGCGCCCGGGCCAGGACCAGAGCGCGCCGCTGAACGAGAGGTTGCGGGTGTAGGCGCCCTCCAGGAGGATCGCGAGGCCGACGTCGAGGCCGTCGCAGTCGCCCTGCCCGGACCCCGAGATGCGCTCGGGGTAGCGCCAGCTCGACCGCGTCGTGGTGAGGACGGCTCCCGCCCGGCGCAGCTCGTGCCGGTTCTTGGTGCCGAGGACCTGGTAGCGGTAGGAACGTCCGGCGACGTCGATGCGCAGCGCCCGGCCGCGCGGGCCGGCCGCCAGATGGCGGCGCCTGAGGCTCCCGCTCCAGCCGTCGACGGTCAGCGTCATGCCCGCCATGCGCGGCCGGTCGCGGAACTCCACGCCGAGGAAGGACATGGGCGGTATCCCCCGCCCGGACACCCAGGCGCCGACGAGGTCCTGATGGAGATTCTCCTCCGCGGGCGTCGACAGCTCGACCGTCCCGAATCCGGCCACCGTCCCGGCCCACGAGTGCGTGAAGCGCTTCCGCAGGCCCCCGCGATGCGGGCCCTGGTAGGACAGCTCGAACTGGATCGGATGCATGTACGACGACTCCCCCGCGAATGTGTGCGCTCGCGAGGCTACCCGGTCGACGACCGACCGGTTTTCGACGTACCCGTCACGGGCGGACCGGGTCCGGGTCCAGGTCCGGGTCCAGGTCCGGGGCGGCGGTGGCCGGGGGCGGGGCCGGTCAGGGGGAACCCGTCATGGGCGGGGCCGGTCAGGGGCAGGGGCCGTCATGGGCGCGGCCGGTCGGGGACAGGGCCCGTCACCGGCAGGCACTCGGCGAGCAGGCCGACGACGTCACGCCAGGCGCGCTCCGCGTGCCGGGCGTGGTAGCCGACGCCGGGGACCACCTCCTGGTCGACCGGCGGGTGGTGGAAGGCGTGCAGGGCGCCGCCGTAGACCACGAGCCGCCAGTCGACGCCCGCGGCCTCCATCTCGGCGGCGAAGGCGTCCCGTTGCGCGGGCGGCATGATCGGGTCCTCCGACCCGACCCCGGCCCACACCGGACACCGGATGCGCGCCGCCTCGCCCGGCTGCCCCGTGGTCAGGGCGTTGACCGTCCCGATCGCGCGCAGGTCGACCCCGTCGCGCCCGAGTTCGAGGAGGATCGCGCCCCCGGTGCCGTAGCCGATGCCGGCGATCCGGTCGGGGTCGGTGCGCGGCTCGGCGCGCAGCACGTCGAGCGCCGCGTGGCCGATGCCCCGCATCCGGCCGGGATCGGCGAGCAGCGGCAGGCAGTGGGCAAGCATCTCCTCGGGGTCGGCGAACCAGCGTCCGCCGTTGATGTCGAAGGCCAGCGCCACGTACCCCAACTCGGCCAGGAGGTCGGCCCGGTGGCGCTGGAAGTCGTTCAGCCCCGTCCCCTCCGGGCCGACCAGGACCGCGGGCCTGCGGTCGGTGCCGGCCGGGAGCGCGAGGTGTCCCACCATCGTGAGGCCGTCGGCCGCGTACTCGACCGTGCGCGTCGTCACCTTCGTCGCTGTCGTCACCTTCGTCGCCGTCGTCATGAAGGAGACGCTAGTGATCGCCGGGCCCGGCCGGGCGGGTGTTCACCGCCGGCGGACGCATCCGTACGTCATAAGCGTTCGCGATCGGACGTGCAGGAATCATCGTTGGACGTGAACCGGGCCGCCGGACCAGCATGGTCGGCATGAACCAGACATCGACGCACACCCCTCGCGTCGCCCTCGTCGGCGACCGTTCCCCGCATGTGAAGTCCCATGTCCGCATCCCCTCCCTCTTCGACGCGCTGGCCGAGCGCGACGGCCTCGTCCTCGACGCGTACTGGATCCCGACCGGCGACGCGGAGGCGCCGGGCGCGGTGAAGGGCTTCGACGCCGTGTGGGTGCTGCCGGGGAGTCCGTACGAGAGCGAGGAGGGCGCGCTGGCCGCGATCCGGACCGCCCGCGAGGACGGCATCCCGTTCCTCGGCACCTGCGGCGGCTTCCAGCACGCGCTGCTCGAGTTCGCCCGGGACGTGTGCGGCCTGACGGACGCCGCGCACGCCGAGAACGACCCCTCGGCTGCCGACGGCGACCTGCTGATCGCGCCGCTCGCCTGCTCACTGGTCGGCCACGAGGGGGCGGTGCGGGTCACGCCCGGCTCGCTCGCGGAGTCGGTGCTCGGCGCCGAGCGGACCACGGAGCGGTACCACTGCGACTACGGCCCCGACAGCCGCCACCTGGACACGCTGCGGGCGCACGGGCTGCGGTTCACGGGCGAGGACGAGGAGGGCCAGGTCCGGATCGCGGAACTGCCGGGCCACCCCTTCTTCCTGACCACGCTCTTCCAGCCGGAACTCGCGGGCGACGGCTCCCGCCCGCACCCGATCGTCCGGGCGCTCGGGCAGGCGGCGGCGGACCACGCCCGCCAGGCCCGCTAGCTCATGCTCACGACGAGGTGGGCGCGGCCCCTGCCCCGGGCGACGAGACGGGCGTTGGACTCGTCGGAGTCGTGGACCCAGCGCTCGGCGTGGGCCCGGTCCTTGCCGAAGCGGACGTGACGCTCGACGAGCCGGGGCACCCGACGGCCGGCGTCGAGTTCCAGGAACCACGCCTCGTCGAGCAGCGGCAGCACCGCGGCCCACGGGCCCTCGTCGTGGAGCAGGTAGTTCCCCTCGGTGACCACGAGCGGGACCTCCGGCTCGACCGGGACCGCACCGGCGACGGGCTCCTCCAGGGCGCGGTCGAAGGCGGGGGCGTAGACCGTGGTACCAGGCTCGGGGGCACGGAGCCGGGCCAGCAGGGCGGTGTACCCGGCGGCGTCGAAGGTGTCCGGCGCCCCCTTGCGCCCCGCACGACCGAGCCGCTCCAGCTCCCGTTGCGCGAGGTGGAAGCCGTCCATCGGCACGAGCACGGCGAGACCGTCGAGCCGGGCGACCAGCCGGGCCGCGAGCGTGGACTTGCCCGCGCCGGGCGCCCCGGCGAGACCGAGGATCCGCCGCCGGCCGGGGACGGCGAGGAGCCGGGCGCGGTCGGTGAGCTCGGCGAGCAGCTGGGCGTCCATGCGGTGCATTGTCGCACCGCGTGGCGCCCGGCCGGTCATACGTATAACCTCGCGGTATGTCCTACATCGCTCTCGTCACTCTCGTCGTCCGTGACTACGACGAGGCCGTCGCCTTCTACACCGACGCCCTCGGCTTCGACCTCGTCGAGGACACCGACCGCGGCGACGGCACCCGCTGGGTCGTCGTCCGCCCTCCGGGCGGCCCCTCCGGCACGGCCCTGCTCCTCGCCCGGGCGAAGAACCCGGCGGAGGAGTCCGCCGTCGGCGCCCAGACGGGCGGCCGGGTCGGCTTCTTCCTCCACACCGACGACTTCACCCGCGACCACACCCGGATGACCTCGGCCGGCGTCCGCTTCCTGGAGGAACCACGCCACGAGCCGTACGGCACGGTCGCCGTCTTCGAGGACCTCTACGGCAACCGCTGGGACCTGCTGGAGCCGAAGGCCTGAGGAACGGTCAGCGCCTCCCTCGGCGGAGCCAGCCCTGGGCCCTGCCTATGTCGGTCACTGTCGCCGGAGGGCCGTCGCCCGAGGGGCGGCTGCGCGGCTGAAGGTGCTTCAGCCGCGCCCGCCACGGGCCGTCCGCCATCTCCATGTGCACGATGACCGGACCCTCCGGCAGCGGAACCGTCTCCCGCCGCTTGCCGATCTCGTTCACCGCGTTCTCGTATCGGGGCAGGCTCGCGGGGTCGTCGTGGTCCGCCAGTTCGTAGAGGTGGACGATGAGGTTGTCGTCGCCCCTGTAGTGGAGGGCGAGATCGGCCGCGCCGCCGGTGTGCAGGAGGACGTCCGGGCCACGGTTCTCGACCTGCTCCTCCGTCAGGCGGGTCGCGGCGGCCAGCGGCAGTACCTGGAACTGCCAGGGCCCCTCCGCCCTCAGCTTCAGGCGCAGACGGCCGCTGTCGGGAACCTGGACGAGCATGCGGCCCCGGAAGTTCTCCTCGGTGCTGTTGACGAGGTTCTCCCCCTCCTTGTTCAGCCGCGTGAGCGTCCAGAGACCCGTGTATCCGTCTCCCCGGATCTCCAGCTCGACGACGACCGGCCCCGGCGGCAGCCCGTCCACCGTCAGGACGTCGTTGTCCCGACCGCTCTGCGCGTACGGCGGGAAAACCGCACCGAACGTCCACTCCGGATACGCCGGGGGCGCGGGCGGGGTTACGGGCGGGTGCGCGGCCGGGGCCGCGGGCGGGGGTACCGGCGGGTGCGCGGCCGGGTGCCCGGGAACCTGGAAGGCCGGGGCGGGTGTCGGCGCCTGATGGGGAACCGGCCCCGGAGGCGGGGCCTGGAAGGCCGGGGCCGGCGCCGGGGCCGGAGGCTGGAAGCCCGGAGGCGGAGTCGGGGCCGGAGGCGGTACCTGGAAGGCGGGGGCCGGCGGCTGGTACGGCATCGGCGTCGGATGCGGAGGCTGGAAGGCCGGACCCGGAGTGGGCGTCGCAGCCGCCCCCGGAACCGGAGCCGCTCCCGGCGGTTCCTCCGCCACGTCCACTCCGTAGTCCCTCGCCAAGCCGGCGAGGCCGTTCAGCCAACCCTGGCCCACCGCACGGAACTTCCAGCCCCCCGACCTCCGGTACAGCTCCGCGAGCACCATCGCGGTCTCCCCGCCCGCGTCCGTCACCTCGTAGCGCGCGACCGACGTCCCGTCCGGTGCGAACGCCTCCACGCACAGCCCCCGCGCGTCCCGCAGCGCGCCGTTGTCCGTCGACCCGACCACGAGGACCCGGTCGATCTCCCCCTCGATCGCCGTGAGGCCCGTCTCCAGCCAGACCGTGCCCTGCTGCTCCCCCAACAGGCGTACCGCGCCCGAAGGATGGACCGGCGCTCCGTGGAAGACGATGTCCCCGTCCCCGCGGACCCGGCCCGCCTCCGTCAGCAGCAGAGCCGCGACGTCCACCCCGCTCGGCACGGCGATCCGCAGCGGCACCGTCGGCACGAAGGCATTGCTCCCCTTGATCATTTTCCCCTCCCCGAAATCGATCACTTCTGGATCTTGCGGCCATACGGGCCCCCGCGACAAGGCCTGTGGAAAACCGCTCGGGCGCCCGGCCACCGGTGTGCCAGGATGCCCAGGCCATGGCATTCATACGACACCTCCGATCCGCCGCACCGGCCACCGCCGTCTCCGCCGGGTTCCTCGCCGTACTCATCGGCGTCACCAGCTCCGTGGCCGTGGTCTTCACAGCGGCCAAGGCGGCAGGCGCCACCTCCGCCGAGCTCACCTCGTGGGTCTTCGCCCTCGGCATCGGGATGGGGGTCACCTGCATCGGCCTCTCGCTGCGCTACCGCGCCCCGGTGGTGACGGCCTGGTCGACGCCGGGCGCCGCCCTGCTCGCCACGGGCCTGCAGGGCGTGACGATGGCTCAGGCCGTCGGGGCGTTCCTGCTCTCCGCCGTGCTCATCGTGATCAGCGGGGTCACCGGCTGGTTCGAACGGATCATGAACCGGATCCCGGTTCCGCTCGCCTCGGCGCTGCTCGCCGGCGTGCTGCTCCAGTTCGGCACCGAACTCTTCACGCAGATGGAGCGGAACGGCGTCATCGCCGTCCCCATGTTCCTGGCGTATCTCGCCGGCCGCCGCTGGTTCCCCCGGTACGCGGTCGTCGGGGCGCTCGCCGTGGGGGTCGCGGCGACGGCGTGGCAGGGCTCGTGGAAGCTGGACGGCTTCGAGCTCGCGCTGGCCGAACCGTCCTTCGTACGGCCCGAGTTCGACTGGCAGGTCCTGATCGGCGTCGGTCTTCCGCTCTTCGCCGTGACAATGGCCTCGCAGAACCTTCCCGGCGTGGCCGTGCTCCGCAACGCCGGCTACTCCACGCCGATCTCGCCCATCCTGACCTGGACCGGCACGGTCAACACCGTTCTCGCGCCGCTCGGTTGCTTCGGTCTGAACCTGGCCGCCATCACCGCCGCCATCTGCAGTGGCGAGGCGGCCCACCCCGACCCCAGGAAGCGCTACATCGCGGGCGTCTGGACAGGGGTCTTCTACCTGCTCGTCGGCCTCTTCGGCGGAACGGTCGGCTGGCTGCTGACGGCGATGCCGCCGGCCCTCGTCCTGGGCATCGCGGGCATCGGGCTGCTCGGCACGATCGCCGGCTCCCTCACCTCGGCCCTCCGCGACGACCGCCTTCGCGAACCGGCCGTGGTGACCCTCCTCGCGACCGCGTCCGGCTTCACGCTCTTCGGCATCGGTTCGACGTTCTGGGGCCTGCTCGCGGGCGTCCTGACCCTCGCCGTCGGCGACATCGCGCGGCGGCGCGCGGCCCGTACCGACGAGCGGCCACGGAGCACCTCCCTCAAGACCGAGACCGAGACCCAGATCGAGACCGAGACCGAGACCGCGGCCGAGTCGACGAAGAGCCGCTGAGCGGCCGAGCCGAGCGCTTCGCGGTCACGGTGAGGCGGGCCGCGAGCCGCTCACCCTCTCCATCGCCGCCAGCAGGCTCTGCGTCGGGGCACGGAAGACGTGGTCGGGCCCGGCGGCTTCCAGCGCGGACCTGGCCAGGTCGATCGCTTCGGCGAGATCCGTCGCCGAGCGGGTTCGGTCGAAGCGGCGCGACAGGGCGTAGGCGAGGTCGTACCCCATCGCCGTACGGTCGAAGAGTCCGGCGCGGTCGGCGCCGAGCGCCCGCCGCATGGCCTCGATCGCGCGGTTCAGATCGGTGTCGGCGCCGGCCCGTTCGAACCGGTTGAGCAGCGAGTCCCCCAAGCCGCCCAGCCACTTGACGGCGCCGACGTCATCGACGGACGCCGCCGTGACCCCGGCTTCGCAGCACTCGATCACGCGGTCCAGGTCCGCGGCGTCGGCCGTGGCCGCCAACCGGTGCCTGAGTGCCTGCACCAACGTCGCGAGCACGGCTTCTCGTTGGTCGACGGCGCTCGCGGCCAAGGCCGCCTCCAGCAGTTCGACCGACTGGTCGAGGTCCTGCGCCGAGCCGCCGATCTCGAACCGGATCATCAGCATGTGGCCCGCGTTGGCGAGCATTCCGGGGCGCCAGGGGTGGTCTGCGGCGAGGTGGGTCACGATCTGCCGGGACAGGATGATCGCGCTCTCGACCTGGGCCGGAGCCTTCGTCTCCGACGCCCCCTGCTGGAACGAAGCGGCCATGGGCAACGCCCGTTCCGCGAGGGTGGGGAGCATGGGCTCGGGGATGTCGTCCAGGCCCAGGACGAAGGGCAGTTGGAACAGGGTCAGCGCGGCGTCGTAGTCGCCGTGGCCCTCGCCTTCGGGCACGAGCCGGGACCGGTGCCAGCGCAGCCGCCCGAGAAGGTGCTGCGCGACGGCCGTCATACTGACGTCGAGGTCCGCGCCGCCCTCGGCGAGCATGGCCTCGAGCTGCCGCACTTCGGGGAGGTCGCCTGCCGTCAGGACCGCGTCGCGCAGGGCGTCGGCGGACCCGACCGCGGCCTCCATCGTCCCGTTGATGACGTGGATCAGTTCCCAGACGTCGTCTCGCCTGCTCATTGCCCCGGACTCCCCGCTCCCGTGCCGCACTCGAACTCCTGGACCATTCTGCAACGTTCCCGAGGGCGCCGAGTACGACCGTGCGCCCCCGTCCGTGATCGTCAGACCGAACGCGCCAGCGCCTTCACCCGGGCCAGGTGCTCGCCCTTGAGTACCTGCCAGCCACTCGCGCTCGCGCTCGCCGAGCCGCCGAGGACGACGAACTCGCTCGCCCTCGCCCGCTCGCCGATCCGGTCGGTCAGCATGACGGTCCTCATCGCCCGGTAGCAGCCGGAGGCTTCGAGCTCGGCGATGTCGTACCCGGCCGTGCACAGGACCAGGGCCTTCTCCGCCACCCGCGGCCCGCCCACCGTCCGCCGTGCGAACCCCACCGTCCAGACGCGGTCGAACCAGCCCTTGAGCCGGGCGGGACAGTCCGCCCACCACACCGGGTAGACGAACACCCAGGTGTCGGCGGCGGCGAGTCTGGCCTGCTCGGCGGCGACGTCCTCGGGAACGGGCGCTTCGGCGTCGTAGCCGGACTCGCGCTCGTACTCGGCCCGCGTGAGTTCCGAGTGGAAGTCCATCGCGTAGAGGTCCGAGACCGTGTACGGACGACCGGCGTCGGCGAGTCCGTCGAGGAAGGCGTCGAGCACCTCGCGCGTGAAGCTGCGCTCACTGGGGTGCGCGTAGACGACGTGCACGGCGGTGGTGGTGGCGGGGGTGGTCACGCGTCCACCTCGGGTGCGGGAGAGTCGGGGCGGCGGCAAGGGCAGGATTCGAACCTACGTCCACCCGGAGATCGAGCCGGGCGCTCCTCCACAGAGCTTCCTCGCCGCCGCGCCCATCCTCATCGGAGCGCGCCGCGCGGGTCAACCGGTTTCCGCGCGACCGTTCCCCCCGCTGGGCCCGGTCGTCACAGCCACTCGTTCGCGGCCGCCCGCTGCCCCTTGCCCGAGAAGACGCCGGCCGAGCGCAGGGCGCTCGCCATCAGCGGATCGGCGACCTGGACGCCGTGCACCAGTTCGGGGGTGCGCCGGAACGGGGCCGGCTCGGCGGCGGGACGGGGCGCGGTCCAGCCACCGGCCACCGGGTCGACGCCGTGGCGTGCGCAGGCCTGCTCGACCAGCGAGCGCGGGCACTCCGCCTCGCCGCGCAACACCTCCCAGGGCAGCGGCAGTTCGGCCCATACATAGGTGTCCGGGTGCAGGCCGCCCTTGGTCTTCCGGTGCCAGTGGGCCACGTCGGCGGCCATCAGCCGGGGCACCTTGCCCGGGCAGACGCGGTCGAGGAAGTCCTCCCGCCCCAGTTCGGTGAGGAGTGCGAGCCAGTGGGCGCGGGCGGTGCTCCAGGCCTGCGCGGCCTGGTTCCACGTCGAGGAGTCGTTGCCCGGGCGGACGATCATCGTGTCGCGCTCCAGGGCGCACCGGTTCCAGGCGTCCTCCAGGAGTCCGGCTACCTCGCGCAGGAAGCGGCTCCAGTGCCCGAGCAGTTCGGAGAGCTCCTGGTCGGAGAGGTGTCCGAGCACCTCGGCGGTCGGGTGCGCGTGCGCCACGACGTACCAGTCGGTCCGCTCCGGCTCCGCGCGCAGTCGCCGGAACAACGCGTCGGCCACCTCGTCGTACGCGCGGCGCTGCTTGCCGTTGGTGAAGATGCTCCGCATGTACCCGCGCGCGGTGAGGTAGGCGACGAAGGCGGCCGTACCGGGGTCGGCGGCGAACCGTTCGTACGGCAGGGTGTGCGCGATCGCGCCCTTGCCGGTCAGTGTGACCTCGCGCCGCCGCTGCTCGTGGACGACCCGGGCGAGCTTCGCCTCCATCCGGCGCAACAGCCGGAAACGCTTGTTGTACTGACGCTTCGACAGCTCGCCGATGCCCGCCTCGGCCCGCTCCTCCCGGTTGAGCCGGTCCATGCCGAAGTCGTTCTCGCCGTACGCGCGCCCGATCTCCTCGCCGGCCCGGCGGATCACCGCCTCGATGCGCGCGGGGTCGTCACCGGCCTCCGCCGGAAGCTCCGGCACGCTTCCGAACAGGGTTGCGGCGCGGCCGAGTTGGCGCTGCGCGCCGACGGGCCGGGCGAAGTCCTCGCGCATGGAGGTGTATCCGTGCCAGAGGCTGTGCAGGGAGTTCGCCGTGGCCGTGTCGAGGGCCTTCGCGGTGGCCGGGTCGAGGTCGGCCCCGAGGGAGGTGAACAGGTCGGATACGAGCTGGGCCACGTCCTCGGGTCGTCTGCGCAGTCCCAGCGAGGCATGCAGCTCGGTCAGGAGCCGCTCTGCGTGGTGCGACGTCATGCGCCACACCCTGACAGTGCCTCGCCGGGACCTCCACCGAATAAACGAGCGGCAGGTCAGCCCTCGTCCGGCGTCAGCCGCAGCGAGATGCTGTTGATGCAGTACCGCTGGTCGGTCGGGGTCGGGTACCCCTCGCCCTCGAAGACATGGCCCAGGTGCGAGCCGCAGCGCGAGCAGCGCACCTCGGTGCGGACCATGCCGTGCGAGCGGTCCTCGATCAGCTCGACCGCCTCGCTCTCCTTCGGGTCGTAGAAGGACGGCCAGCCGCAGTGCGACTCGAACTTCTCCGTCGACGTGAACAGCTCGGCGCCGCACGCGCGGCAGGAGTAGACGCCCTTGGTCTTGGTGTCCGTGTACTCACCCCGGAAGGCGGGCTCGGTGCCCGCCTGGCGCAGGACCTGGTACTCCTGCGGGGTCAGCTCCGCACGCCACTGCTCGTCCGGCTTCTCGACCTCGTACGACGACATCACATGCTCCTCAGCTCGACAGGCGGGCGAGGATCTCCGGACCGAGGTCCGTGACGTCGCCCGCGCCCATCGTCAGAACGAGATCACCGGGCCTGGCCATTCCCGCGACGACGTCCGGGACCGTCCCCTTGTCGTGGACGGCCGTCACGTCGGCGCCCGCCGCGCGGGCCGCCGCGATGATCAGCTCGCTGGTGATGCCGGGGATCGGGTCCTCGCGGGCCGGGTAGATGTCCAGGACCACGGAGGCGTCGGCGAGGGCCAGGGCGTCGCCCATCTCCTTGCCGAGCTCCTGGGTGCGGGAGAAGAGGTGGGGCTGGAAGACGACCAGGAGACGGGCGGCCCCGGCGGCGCCGCGCATGGCCTCCAGGTCGGCGGTCATCTCGGTGGGGTGGTGGGCGTACGAGTCGATGACCTGCACACCGGCCGCCTCGCCCTTGAGCTGGAGGCGGCGGCCGACACCGGTGTACGCGGTGAGGGCCTGGGCCAGCTCCGCCGGGTCGATGCCCACGCGGGAGCCGGCGGCGAGGGCCGCGGCGGCGTTGTGCGCGTAGTGGCGGCCGGGGACGGAGACGGTGAAGGTGTGCTCGACGCCGTCGAGGACGACGACGACCTCGCTGGTCATGCCCTTCGGGGTGATCGAGAGGATCCGGGCGTCGGAGTCCGTGGACTCGCCGACCGTGAGGATCCGCAGGTCCTGCCGGCCCGCGACGCGGCGCGCCAGTTCGCGCGCGCCCGCGTGCTCGCCGACGACGAGGGTGCCGCCGGGGCGGATCTTGGCGCTGAAGGCCTCGAAGGACTCGTAGATCTCGTCCATGGAGGCGTAGTTCGCGTGGTGGTCCAGCTCGACGTTGAGGACGATCGCGACCTCGGGGTCGTACTTCTGGAAGCTGCGGTCGCTCTCGTCCGCCTCTGCGACGAAGACCTCGCCGTCGCCGTGGCGCGCGTTCGTGCCCGGGCCCGCGAGGTCGCCGCCGATGGCGTACGAGGGGTCGAGACCGAGCTCGGTGAGCGCGACGGCCAGCATCGAGGTGGTCGTGGTCTTGCCGTGCGTACCGGCGACGGCGATCGCGCGCAGGCCGTCCATGAGGGAGGCGAGCGCGTC
The DNA here is from genome assembly GCF_040653315.1 of Streptomyces sp. NPDC047981. Lineage (NCBI taxonomy): Bacteria > Bacillati > Actinomycetota > Actinomycetes > Kitasatosporales > Streptomycetaceae > Streptomyces > Streptomyces sp. NPDC047981. The sequence continues at coordinate 19,551 of NZ_JBEZNQ010000095.1, forward strand.
GGAGCGGTGGACGACCGGGATGCCCAGCTCGGCGGCGCGGGCCAGCTCGGGGTTGTCGGCGCGGATGGCGCTGGAGACGACGACGGCGGAGGCGTCGTCGGCGAGGTGCGCGGAGGCGTGCCCGATGTGCACCGTCACCCCGAGCGCGCGCAGCGCCTCGGCGGTCGCGGACTCCTTCGCGTCGCTGCCGGCGACCTTCGCTCCGCGCTGGGCGAGGATCTTCGCGATGCCCGACATTCCGGCACCGCCGATGCCGATGAAGTGCGGCCGTTCCATGGCGGTAGGGATGGCGGGTGCCATGACTGTTCTCCCCGGGGGACGTCGTACAGGAGGTCCCCAGCCTAGTGGCTCCCTGTGACAGCCCCAGGCCGACGGCCCCGCCCCGCCCTCACCGCGTCCGCCCGCCCCTGCCGCGTCCGCCCGTACGCCGGACGCCCGGACCCCGGACCCGGACGCCCAGACCCGGACGCCCGGACGCCGGACGCGGACGCCCGGACGCCGGACGCCCGGGCACCTGGATGTCCAGGTGCCCGGGCGTCCGATCGCTCGGGCTCAGGCTCAGGCGTTCTCCGCCTCGCTGTGCGCGAAGAGCTTCAGGACCGGTACGCCCACCTTGTGACGGGCCCGTGACGCCCAGTCCCGGTGGAAGAACTCCTCCACGTAGTGCGGGGCGGTCAGCACGATGACCTCGTCCGCCTCCGACTCGTCGACGACGGACTTCATCTTGTCCAGGGGGTGGTCCTCGACCACCTGCCCGACCGCCTCGCAGCCGGCGTTCCGCAGCCCCTGGAGCGAGTACTCCAGTGCCTGCTCGGCGGGGCCGCGGGCCGCCTTGCCCTCCGGCTCCTCGCCCTCGCGGGTCGCTTCCTTCAGTTCGCCCATGGCGACGTCGTCGATGGCGCGCAGCAGTACATCGGCCTGGTCACCACGGGGCTGCATCAGAACGATGAAGGACACGTCCTCGTCGCCGTGCAGGGTGGTGACGAATTCCACGTCGACGGACGTGAGGGGTTTCTCGATCATCAGAACGCTTGTGAACACCTCAGGAGCCCTTCTGCGGAAACCATCCTTCCCCGTGCCCGCACGGGGTCTACGGGGGTAAGTGTGCCCAGCGGAAGCTAACCGGAACGACAAATTCCGCCGACTGTCAGATCCGACGGTAGCGGGTGAAAAGGAACCCGGCCTCTTCCAGCACGGACGCCACGTCGAACCGCTGCGGGACGGCCACCGACGGCCCTCCGGCGATGCGCTGCGCGCTGCCCGCCGTCATGGTCGGCGAGACCGTCAGGCACATCTCGTCGAGCACCCCCGCCGCCACGAACTGGCCCAGCAGCCGGGGACCGCCCTCGGTCAGTTGCCGCCGGAGCCCCCGCCCGGCCAGCGCGGCGACCGCGCGGCCCGGCTCGATGCCGGTCCCGTCGCCCGCGATCACCACCTCCGCCCCGGCCGCCCGCGCCTCGGCCACCCGGTCGGCGGGCGCCTCCGCGCCGGTCAGGACGAGGGTCGGGACCAGGGGCTCGGTGAAGAGCGGCAGCGTGAAGTCGAGGTCGAGGGAGGCGCTGACCACGGCGATCACCGGCGCGACGCCCTGCCCGGCGGCCGCCCGGCGGGCCGCGAAGGCCTCACGCGCGCGTGCCGGGCGGTACCCCTCCTGGCGCACGGTCTGCGCACCGACGACGATCACGTCGGCGAGACCGCGCAGGGTGCCGAAGATCCGCATGTCGCTGTCCGAGGAGAGCGGCTGGGACCGGCCGTCGTGCTGCCCCGCGCCGTCGAGCGAGGAGACCATGTTGGCCCGCAGCCAGCTCTCACCGGGGGCGAGGTCCGGGTAGGCGTAGGCGTCGGCGAGCTCGTCGAGGGACCACTCCCGGTCACCGAGGAGCCACTCCCGATCACGGAGCGCGTCCGCGCCGACCGCCTCCGTGCCGGACGACCCGGTGGTGGCCGTCGAGGCGGACGTGGGCGCCGTGGCCGCCGTCGCGGTCGTGGCCGCCGTCGCGGTCGTGGCCGTCGTGGCTGTCATGTCCGTCACAGGGAACAGGCGTCGCATCCTCGCAGTCTGACACGGCGCTTAGAGTGGGGAACTGTGTCGACCCGTGCCTCCCACGCCCCCCGCGCCATGACCGAAGCGGCTTCCACCGAAGCGGCTCCGGCCTCCCTCTGCGCCCGGGAGCCCCATGTCCCCGCCGACCGCCTCGTCGCGGAGATGGTGCCGCCGCCGCGCTTCGACTCGGTCCGTTTCGACACGTACATCCCGGACCCGAACCAGCCCAGCCAGACCGACGCGGTCAAGGTCCTCAGCTCCTTCGCCGAAGGACTCGGCGGCTCGCACGCCTCCGGCGCCGGCAAGCGGCCGGCCCTCAGCCGCTGGTTCGCGAAGAAGCCCGCCTCCCCCACCGGGCCGCGCGGGGTCTACCTCGACGGCGGGTACGGCGTCGGCAAGACCCACCTGCTCGCCTCCCTCTGGCACGCGACGCCCGCCGAGCCGGGACTCAAGGCCTTCGGCACCTTCGTGGAGCTGACCAACCTGGTCGGCGCGCTCGGCTTCCAGCAGACGGTGAAGACCCTGAGCGGCCACCGGCTCCTCTGCATCGACGAATTCGAGCTGGACGACCCGGGCGACACCGTCCTCGTCTCCTCCCTCCTCAGCCGGCTCGTCGAGTCGGGTGTGGCGCTCGCCGCCACCTCCAACACGCTGCCGGGCAAGCTGGGCGAGGGCCGGTTCGCCGCCGCCGACTTCCTCCGCGAGATCCAGGGCCTCTCCGCGCATTTCCGTCCGCTGCGGATCGACGGCGAGGACTACCGCCACCGCGGGCTGCCCGAGGCACCGGCGCCGTACTCCGAGGAAGAGGTGACGAAGGCGGCGTACGCGACGCCCGGCGCCTCCCTCGACGACTTCCCGCACCTGCTCGACCACCTGGCGAAGGTCCACCCCAGCCGCTACGGCGCGCTCACCGACGACCTGACGGCGGTCTGCCTCACGGACGTGCGGGCGGTCCCGGACCAGTCGACGGCGCTGCGGCTCGTCGTCCTCGCCGACCGCCTCTACGACCGCGAGGTCCCGGTCCTGGCCTCCGGACTCCCGTTCGACCAGCTCTTCAGCGAGGAGATGCTGAAGGGTGGGTACCGCAAGAAGTACTTCCGGGCGATCTCCCGACTCACCGCGCTCGCTCGCGACGCGAAGGGCTTGGTCGCGCAGTAGGTTGGGGGCCATACCCGATCGAAAGGGATTCACATGGCCACCGTCCGCCACGCCCACACCGTCTGGGAGGGCGACCTCCTCAAGGGCAAGGGCGTCGTCACCCTCGACTCCTCCAAGCTCGGCTCGTACGAGGTCTCCTGGCCGTCCCGCGCCGAGGAGCCGAACGGCAAGACCAGCCCGGAGGAGCTGATCGCCGCCGCGCACTCGTCCTGCTTCTCGATGGCCTTCTCCAACGGCCTGGCCAAGGCGGGCAACCCGCCGACCCGCCTGGAGACCAAGGCCGACGTCACCTTCCAGCCGGGCGAGGGCATCACGGGCATCCACCTGACCGTCCGCGGCGAGGTCCCGGGCCTGGACGCGGACCAGTTCCAGTCCCTGGCCGAGGACGCGAAGAAGAACTGTCCGGTCAGCCAGGCCCTCACCGGCACGACGATCACGCTGACCGCCGAACTCCTCTGATCCGTACAACTTCTGACGCCAAGTGAGGCCGTGTGGCCCGCATGGGTTCACGTGTCACCAGACCGCGTGATACACACATGCGGGTCACACGTCACACCTCTCTCTGTCCGCCAACAGAAGTGGGTTGCCTCAGCATGTCCGCGACACGACGTCAGATCCTCTCCCGCACCGGCGCCTCCGTCGCCGGTATCGCCTTCTCGGGCGCCCTCGGCGAACTCTTCGCCGGTACGGCCGCCGCCCGGGGCCACGCCGGCTACGGCCCGCTCCTGCCCGACCCCGCCGGTCTCCTCGACCTCCCCCGGGGCTTCCGCTACACGGTCCTCTCCCGCCAGGGCGACCCCCTCCGCTCCGGCGAGGGCCTGGTCCCCAGCAACTTCGACGGCATGGGCGCCTTCGCCGGGCGCCGGGGCCGCGTCCATCTGGTCCGCAACCACGAGAACCGGGTCACCGGAAAGATCGGCGTCCCGACGGTCGAGGGCCTGACCTACGACCCGGCCGCCAAGGGCGGGTGTACGTCGCTCACCCTCGACGGCCGCGGGAACGTCCTCGACGAGCGGGTCGCGATCGCCGGCACCGCCGTCAACTGCGCGGGCGGGCCGACCCCTTGGGGCACCTGGCTCACCTGCGAGGAGACCGAGGACAGAGCCGGGACCAACGGCTACACCAAGGACCACGGCTTCATCTTCGAGGTCGACGGCGCCGACCCGCGCCGCACCGGAGCCGTACCGCTCACGGCCATGGGCCGGTTCCAGCACGAGGCGATCGCCGTCGATCCGCGCAGCGGGATCGTGTACGAGACGGAGGACGCGTTCCAGAAGCCGTTCGGGCTCTTCTACCGCTTCCTGCCCGAGAAGCCCCTGGGCGGCCACGGTTCGCTGCGCGCGGGCGGGGCCCTGGAGGCGATGCGGGTACCGGGCGTGCCCGATCTCTCGGTGATCCAGGAGACCGGGGCGAGCTTCGACGGCGTCGAATGGGTTCCCGTACCGGACCCGCAGGCGGCCGAGACCCCCATCCGGCTCCAGGACTTCGGGCCGCGGGGCATCACGCACGCGCAGAAGCTGGAGGGCTGCTACTGGGGCGACAGGTCCGTCTACTTCGTCTCGTCCTTCGCCCGCACCGCCGACGGCTCGGGCGCGACCCACTTCGGGCAGGTGTGGCGCTACGAGCCGCACCGCCGTCGGCTGACCCTCGTCGTCGTCTTCGGCCCGAGCACGGACATCCAGCTCCCCGGCGAGTCACCGGACAACATCTGCCTCGCCCCGAGCGGCGGCCTGATGGTCTGCGAGGACGGCGACGGCGCGCAGCACGTGTACGGACTGACGCGGAAGGGCGAGGTGTACGCGGTGGCCCGCGGGGCGCAGAACATCGGCACGCCACAGAGCCCGGAGTGGGGCGAGTTCGCGGGCGTGACGTTCTCCCCCGACGGCACGACCATGTACGTCAACTGCTACACGCCGGGGACGACGTTCGCCGTGCGGGGCCCGTGGTGCTGACGTAGCCCCGTCGACGGCCGGTCGCCCGGTCGCGCCGCCGCGCTTTCCGTCGCAGGATCGGTGGAGGGCGCGGTCGGGCGGGCGATCGGACGGACGGGAAGGGTCGGCGAGGTGGCCAAGAAGGACAGGGACAAGAGCAAGGACAAGAGCAAGGGCAAGCGGAAGCGGGACGAGCAGGCCGAGCGCGCGAAGACCGAGCGGGACGCCCCACGGACGATCGAGCCGGCCCTCCGGGACGTCCTGCGACTGCCGGTCGGCAAGCAGGTCGACCTCTCCACGTACTCCGCGTCGGAGATCCCGGCCGGGCCGACGGGCAAGACGGACGGGATCGCGGCGACGGCCCGGCTGGGTCCTGGCCTGGCCGACCTCCAGGAGCGCCTGTACGCGGCGAGCACGGCCGGCGACCGCCGCCGGCTGCTGCTCGTGCTCCAGGGCATGGACACCAGCGGCAAGGGCGGCACGGTCAAGCACGTCATCGGCCACTTCAACCCCTCCGGCTGCCGGATCCGTGCCTTCAAGGCCCCGACGGCCGAGGAGCGCGGCCACCCCTTCCTCTGGCGGATCTCCCGGGCGCTGCCGGTGCCGGGCGAGATCGGCATCTTCGACCGCTCGCACTACGAGGACGTCCTCATCGCCCGTGTCCGCGACCTGGTCCCCCGCCGCGACCTCGGCCGCCGCTACGGACAGATCAACCGCTGGGAGGAGTCCCTGATCGACGACGGCGTCACGATCGTCAAGGTCTTCCTCCACATCTCGTACGAGGAACAGCGGGCCCGGCTCCTGGAGAGGCTGGACAACCCGGAGAAGCACTGGAAGTTCAACACCGGCGACATCGAGGAGCGGGCCCTGTGGCCCGCGTACCAGGAGGCGTACGGACTCGCCCTGGAACGCTGCTCCACGGAGGAGTCCCCGTGGTACCTGGTCCCGGCGGACCGCAAGTGGTACCGCAACTGGGCGATCAGCAAGCTCCTCCTGGAACACCTCACCGACCTGGACCCGCGGTACCCGCCGGGCGACTTCGACGTGGCGGAGTGCCGGACGCGGCTGCTCGCGACCTGATCGGTTAGTTTCCGTGCGTGACCATTTCTGTACGAAAGCTGTCGGCACTTGCTCTGCTGGGTGCCGTGCTCGTCGGCTGCGGCGGGGGCGCGGCCGACACGGCGAAGGCGCCTGACGGCCCGTCCGCCACCGCACCGTCGAGCCCCACCACACCCGCGAGCCCCGCCACGCCGTCGCGCCCCGAGCCCGCCACGAGTGCGAACGCCAGTCCCGGTGCCGCGCCCGGGCCCGCCGTCGTGCGCGAGGCGCCACCGACGATGGCGCCGGGCCCCGGTGGGCTCACGCCCGTGTTCGAGCGCGCCCGCAAGGGCGGCGACAAGGTCGTCGCGCTCACCTTCGACGCCGACATGACGGCCGACCAGGGGCCCCGGGCCGCGAGCGGCGAGCGCTTCGACAACCCGGCGCTGATCGAGACCCTGCGGCGGCTGAAGGTCGACGCGACCGTCTTCATGACGGGCCGCTGGGCCGAGGAGTACCCGGACCAGGCCCGGTCCATCGGCACGGACCCCCGCTTCGAGATCGCCAACCACTCGTACAGCCACTACGCCTTCGCCTCGCCCTGCTACGGCCTGCCGACGGTCGCGAAGCAGGACATGGCCGCCGACGTCCAGCGGGCCTTCGCGGCGTTCCGGCAGGCGGGGGCGCGCAACGTCGTGCCGTACTTCCGCTTCCCCGGCGGCTGCTACGACGACCGGGCGCTGCGCGCGCTCGGGCCCGCGAAGGTCACCGCGGTGCAGTGGGACGTGGTCAGCGGCGACGCCTTCGCCAAGGACGGCGACGCGGTCGCCGAGCAGGTCGTCGACGGGGTGAGGCCCGGCTCGCTCGTGGTCATGCACTGCACGCGCAGCGCGGCGCCCGTCACCGAACAGGCGATCCGCCGGATCGTGCCCGAACTGCGCGCGCGGGGCTACCGCTTCGTGAAGGTGTCGGAACTGATGGCCGCGCCGACGGCGGTCAGGCCATAGGGCCTTTCGTTTGGATCAGGCCGGATCAGGGAGCGGGGTCTGGTGCCGTGGATCGCAAGGCGCAGGAGGGAGTCAACGCGGAGCGTTGGGGACCGACGACAACGCGGCGAGGCACGGTGCCAGGGCCCGCGAGCCCGGCATGATCCAAACGAAAGGCCCTAGGGCCTTCTCATTCCCGCCAGGTCGTGGCCCTGACGCTCACGGCCACCGCCGCGGCGGCGAGGAGCAGGGCGCCCGGCAGGGCGGTCCACGGCAGCGGGACCGCCGCCGTGCGCGCGCCGGTGATCAGGGCCGTCACGGCGTGCTTCGCCGGGGAGCCGGTCGTCACCAGGGCCAGGAGCGAGGCCAGGACCAGGGCCGCGAGCGACCAGCCCCGGGAGCGCAGCAGCGGCCGGCTGGTGAGGGTGCCCACGGCCGCGCCGGTCACGACGCAGGCCGCCATCGCCAGGAGCCCCGAGGCCACGGCCCAGGGCGCACCGACACCGCGCGGGTCGCCGACCGCGGTCACCC
>NZ_JBEZNQ010000096.1:0-27230 GCF_040653315.1 Streptomyces sp. NPDC047981
ACAGGCACCGAACGTCTACGAACAGCAGTCAGCTACTCTGACACTTGCCGCATAACGACACGAACAGGTGTCCACCTTTTGGGGACAAGGCCCGGCTTCCGTTCCTTCCTGGCCGATGCCCAGGCCGCCTACAGGGAGGGGGCTTCCCGATCTGTCATTGAGAGACCGCCAGTGATCGCGCCAGGCAAGGGCTTCGATCCGAAGGTCAAGCGGGCAGTAGGGGAGGAACTGCCGCTGAAGGGCGGCGAGGAACCGATCCGCGTGGAGTGGGTCTACCTCCCTGAGGACAAGTTCTTCGACCTTGACCGCGAAGGCAACGCCATCCTCCTCAACAAGGACTTCCGGGAGGACTTCAACGACGGACGGCGGGGCGGCTCAAACGATGCCCCGGTCACCAAGGCCCTGTTCTACCTGCTGCTTCAGGACTGCTTTGGCCTCGGCCGCTGGGAGAAGAAGAGGGCTGACCGCATCGACTACTGGAACAGCATCGTGCTGGCCTCGGTACACGCCCAGCGAGACCGCCGTAACCGCATCAACCCGTGACCTCTCGCACCTGCAACCGAGGAACGTGACGTGACCGACGTACTTTTGGAAATCCACACTGAAGTCCTGAACGGGATGAGTGCCAGCCCTCGTCATTTCAGCAAGTCGGCGGAGCTGGCCGCTGAGGAGGACTTCAACGGGGCTGACCTCAGCGAAGAGTCCTTCCGTGTCCGGCTCGCAGAAGACTCCGCGCGTGGTGGGGAGCTGACGGTTCTCTGGGCACGGGCGCTTACGGCCTGGGACTTCGCCCAGAACCCGCGCTGGTCGCAGGACACGGCACCCCGCACGGAAGAGCGCCGTAGCGCAGCCTACGACCGGCTCCGCTTCGGCGACGATCTGCGTAAGGCCCTCGATTCGGCCGTTCCGGTCGCCCAGGTCGCAGGGGCGGCCGTCATCGCCCGGGAACACATACCCTGGTATACCGCCGAGCGTGCCGCAGCGCGATCCTTCTACTGGAAGGCGTACGAAGGCAAGCTTCGCGAGAAGGGCTGGGCAGAAAGTGCCATCGCCAGCCTGGACGAGGCAAGCCGTGCGGTCGTCGAGCGGCTTACTGACCCGGAGCAGAAGGCAGCCCGGCAGGCTAAGGGCCTCGTGGTCGGCTACGTACAGTCCGGCAAGACTGCCAATTTCACAGGTGTCACGGCGAAGGCCATCGACGCTGGGTACCGCCTCGTTATCGTCCTCGGGGGCACCCTTAACCTCCTGCGCGGCCAGACGCAGCGGCGCCTGGACATGGAACTGATAGGACAGGAGAACATTCTCCGGGGGGCCGACCCGAACGATGTCGACTCACTGGTCGGCATCGACTACGTGGGTGATGACGCAGATTGGCCTGAGTTCGTCAAGCATGGCGGTCGCCCTTCCGCCCTGCGTGCCTTTGATATTGAGCGGCTTACGACGCGCGGCAGCGACTACAAGAGCCTTGAGCAGGGCATCCGTGCCCTGGAGTTCGAGAAGCGTGAGCACACCCTGCCGCTGTACGACCCGGCAAACCTGCACCACGCCGCGGCCCGGGTCCTCGTTGTGAAGAAGAACAAAGCCGTCCTGAACAAGCTGGTCAAAGACCTCAAGCAGATCCATGGCATTCTTCGGGAACTGCCGACCCTCATCATCGACGACGAATCGGACCAGGCGTCCGTGAACACTACTGACCCGAAGAAGTGGGAGCAGGGCGCCACTGACCGGACGGCGATCAACGGCCTGATTTCGCAGCTTCTTGGCCTGCTGCCACGTGCCCAGTACGTCGGTTACACGGCCACTCCGTTCGCCAACGTCTTCGTGGATCCAGGCGACAGCGAGGATATATTTCCGAGCGACTTTCTCATCTCGCTGCCTCGCCCGCAGGGGTATATGGGTGTCCAGGACTTCCACGACCTGGATTCACCCCTTGCCCTCTCCGAGCGGACTGTTGCCAACTCTCAGGAGAAGGCGCATGTCCGCGGAATCTGGGATGGTGCTGACGACCGCCTTCAGGAAGCCATGGACAGCTTCCTCCTCACGGGGGCTCTGAAGCTCTTCCGCGCTGACCGCGACGTACCAGACGGGCCGTTCCGTCACCACACCATGCTCGTGCACCAATCCGTCCGGGTGAACGAGCACACTGAACTCGCGCTGCGCATCAACACCATGTGGCACAAGGCCGGCTACACGTCATCGGAAGGCCATGCCAGGCTTGCCGCCCTTTGGGCCTCTGACTTCGCTCCTGTCTCCGCAGCAAGGGCGCGTGACCTGCCCAACCCTTCTTCATATGAAGAACTGCGTCCTTACGTCAGCGCAGCGCGACAGCTCATTGGCAAGGGCGGAAATCCCGTCGTGGTCGTCAATGGCGACACCGATCGCTACTTTGAACAGCTGGATCTCGACTTCGACCGCACTCCCAACGTGTGGAAGATCCTCGTCGGGGGGACCAAGCTCTCGCGTGGCTTTACCGTTGAGGGCCTCACCATCACCTACTACCGGCGTTTGACCCGGCAAGCCGACACACTCATGCAGATGGGAAGATGGTTCGGATTCCGGCCCGGATACCGCGATCTCGTGCGCCTGTACATCGGCCGAGAGCAGCCCATGACGAAGACCTCTTCGGCGGATCTCTACGAGGCGTTTGAGGCGATCTGCCGTGATGAGGAGCTCTTCCGTGACCAGCTTGCGCAATACGCCGAACTGATTGACGGGAAGCCCCAGGTCACCCCCGCGCAGGTTCCTCCACTTGTGGCTCAGCACCTCTCGTGGATCAAGCCTTCTGCCCGCAACAAGATGTTCAACGCAGAACTCGTAGAGGTTCGTTCACCGGGCAGGCTCATCGAGCCTGCTGCCTATCCGCGGGACGCAAGGGCGCTTCGACGGAATACCGAGCGGTGGCGCCCTCTGCTGCGTGCGCTCGGCACCCAGCAGACGTCATTCACCGCGCCGGTGGACGGTGGCTCCGGTGCGGGGCGTTCCTTCAACGCGCTCACGGCGCGTGTGCGCCACGCGGAGCTACTCACCGTCCTGAGCGGATTGGAGTGGGAGCGCCAAGGCCACTTCCAGCCGCACCTGCGGTACCTCGCGCAGCTTGACGGCCGCCTGGCGACCGTCGACGACTGGCTTGTCATTGCACCGCAGCTCTCCCAGGAGAGCAAGAGTTCGGCTGCAGTGCTGGGCTCAGTTCCCCTCACGCTGGTGCGGCGTAGCCGACAGGACGGCAAGTCCTCCTTCAGCCGCATCGCTGGAGTCGAGCACCAGCTGGCGGCGAAGCGGTTGATCGATGATGCCGGCAGCCTGTCCGTCGGAGCCGGTACGGGTGGCGCTGTAGGGCCCACCACGGGTGTGGCGTTGCTGTACCCGGTTGTCGAAGGCAAGACTGATCAGGAGGTGCAGGCTGCAGTCGTCCGCGGAGAAGCCGATCCATCCAAAGTCGTGATGGCATTCACGCTTATCCCGCCCAGATCCGCCATCGACTCCACCCGGCGGCTCGTACGTTTCCAGGCCAAGGACTCGAGCCACTCGGACAGCGCGATCATTGAGGCGCCCGCGAGCTGACTGGTGCTGAGCCGGTGCCTGTCGGGGGGTACGCCGACGGGCACCGGGTGTGGAGGAGACGGTCTGCCGCTTGCTGTTATTCGGGTGAGGCAGCTCCGTGCGCGCCGTGGTCTCGCATCGCCGTGCGGAGCGCTGCCGGAGTGCGCCAAGCTGCTCCTGCGTGGCTCCGGTGGCACATGCGGTGGCAGTTCGCGCAGAGCAGGGCGAGGTCCTCAAGGCGGGTTTCTCGTGGTCCGGATGCATGGAGGGGGGTGACGTGGTGCACCTCAACGTAGCCAGCGCCGAGCTCGCCGTACACCCTGCCGAAGTCGAAGGAGCACACCTCGCACTGGATGGGCTGCTTCCTCTTCCTGGCATGCGCGATCTTTCGGTTGCGCAGGCCGCGATCCCTCTCCCGGTAAAGGGCCCACCGAATGAGGAGGCGACCCTCTAGGGCCCCGGGATTGTCGTCGTCATCACTCGGTTCGTCCGGCTGGGGCGGGATCAGGTACAGCTCTCCGCCGGCGATTCCTGCACGCAGAGCCTCGGCGGCTGCCATCATCTCGTGATGTCGCTCCAGGAAATCGGTGACGATCTTCTGGGTGGGGCGGCCGCCCTTGGTCCTTTCGCCCGGGTAGTCGGGGTGGGCTGTGGCGATGTCGGTGGTCTTGCGGCTGACGCTGTCAGGCGACCGGAAGCGGCGATCGACGGCTGCATCCCCGTGGAGCGGAAGCGAGCGCAGCAACTCAGACAGTTCGATGACGCGGGGGTCGCCTTGGCGCAGCTCCTGCCAACCGTTCTCAACGACGAGCGCGCATGCCAGCAGCAGCTCATCCCTCACCCAAGAGATCCTCGCCATGCGTGACATCGTATAAATGCTCGTCTCGTGTGGGGAGTGTCTGCCGCGTCGCCGGATGCCTCACACTTAGGGGGCGTTGTCAGTGGGGTCTGTCACCCTCTGTGATAGCTGGTGGCACAAGGCGCCGGCGGGGTACGTGTTCGAAGGAGGGTGCATGGCCAGCACTGAGTCGGAGTTCACCTCTATTGAGATCTGTGCTGGAGCCGGCGGGCAGGCCATCGGCCTGCACGAGGCGGGCTTCAGGCATCTGGCGCTCGTGGAGATCGACAAGCACGCGGCTAAGACGCTGGAGCGGAACATCAACGCTCTGGAGTCCTGGAGCTGGGAGAAGCAGCACTGCGACCTCCTGGCCAAGGACGTCAAGCTCTTCGAACCCGACACCGACCTTCCGAAGAGCGGAGACCTGCTGAAGCGGGATGGTGTGGACCTCCTGGCCGGCGGCGTGCCGTGCCCTCCTTTCTCGCATGCCGGCAAGCAGCTCGGTAAGTACGACGAGCGTGACCTCTTCCCCCGCATGCTTGAGCTCGTCAAGGAGCTCCAGCCCCGGGCGGTAATGATCGAGAACGTGCGCGGGCTCATGGACCCCAAGTTCTCTGACTACCGTGACTGGATCGTGGCGGAGCTTCAGGGAGGCACCTACCGGGAAGAGGACGGCAACGCAGTCACTCTCCGCGGGCTCGACTACACGGTGTGCCACTGGGGCGTGCTGGAAGCCAGCGACTTTGGAGTCCCGCAGCTTCGCCCGCGCGCGATTCTGGTCGCGATCCGCAACGACGTTCTCAAGGACGTGAAGTACGAGTGGCCCACGCCTACGCATGAGGAGCCGGTGAGCGTTGCCGAGGCGCTCGACCTCAGCATGGAAGAGCGGTACAAGCAGTACTTCGACGGGGCAGACGGCCAGCGTGCGCGGGACGCCCTCAAGCGGTGGCGTGACGCTGCTGGCGGACGCGATCGTGAGCTCAAGGGCAAGGGGGGCGGTATCGCTCCCACGCTAGTCGGCGGGTCCAAGAAGCACGGTGGCGCGGACCTGGGGCCCAGCCGGGCGAAGGCGGCCTGGAGGCTGCTGGGTGTCTCGGGTCTCGGTGTGGCCAACGACATCGAAACCTGCCGCGTGAAGGAGTCAGAGGACCGCGACCTCTTCGGGCCCGATGGGCCGATGCTTACGGTAGAGCAGGCGGCGATGATTCAGGGCTTCCCGAAGGGGTGGGTTCTCGACGGCGGCAAGACCGCTCAGTACCGCCAGGTCGGCAACGCCTTCCCGCCGCCCGTGGCTGCCGCGGTCGGAAAGTCGATCATCGAGGTGCTGAAAGCGGCTCGGGAGCGCGACGCCCGTCAGTCCTGATCACGTCGTGCCCTGGCCACGTGCCAGGGCACGGCGCCTTTCGACCTCGGCTGCGATGGACGACGCGCACGCTTCGGAGGGTTCGTGCTCCCAGAACCGGAGCACGGTCCAGCCAGCTTCCTTGAGCCGCCGGTCGGTGTCCCGGTCCCGTGCCACATTCCGGGCCACTTTGTCGGACCAGTACCCCGGGTTCGTCTTGGGCGGTACGTAGTGATCAGGACAACCGTGCCAATAGCACCCGTCGATGAAGACGGCTAGCTTCACCGGACGGAAGACGATGTCAGCGGTGCGGCGAAGGTCTGGCAGAGGCTTAGCCGCCACGCGGTAGCGCAACCCCTGGGCGTGCAGCAGCCGCCGCACCAGCTGCTCGGGCTTGGTGTCCCGGCTGCGGATCGCTTGCATGTTCCGGCGTCGCGCCGCCGAGGATGCCCAGGAGCCTTCCGGTGGCGTCCACGTCTCGTGCCCCTCCACTGTGTTTTTCCTCCTGGGGAAAGGCTAGTCCTGAGAGTCGGCGGCTTTACCGGTACGGGGGAGAAGGGGCGCCCGCTCGGGACCGTCCTCCGGCATCGCCTCAACCCAGTGGTCGCCGTCAAGGAGTACTCGCGGACGGCCCTCATGGTGGGATTTGGCCTTGACCACACGGACGCTCACGCTCTCCCCCTCCAGAGGGAGGGGCAGGCCAAGTGCTGCGGCGACCTTCTTGTGATTGGGGTAATCGCCGCAGATCAGGATGCCCTCATCGCGGAGCTTGTCGCGAGCGCCGCCGTCGCCGCGGATGCGCTTCATGTAGTCCTTCTGCTGCGCCAGCGTCCTGACGACCGTGCGGCCTATGCGGCGCTTCTGGACGCGGCGGAACAGTTCGTTGACCTTCGCCTGTCCGGGACTGCGCTTCGAGCCCGAACCTGCAGCGAGGATCGCGGCCTGCGTGTCCTTGTCGAGGTGGAGCAGCAGATTCTCATCCAGGGGTTTCTCATGCCAGAGCCAGTGGACGAGACCCCGGTCCTTTTTGGTCAGCTGGAACTTGCCGTCGCGGTTGCCCTTCTTCGTCACGGTCCCGCTCGTCGTGAGCCTGGCGCGATTCGCGCGGAGAAGGCCTGCGCTCCACTTCTTCTTCCAGTCATCTGCCCAGACGACCAAGCAGATCTCGTCCAGGGCTTCAGGTGGAATCATCCAGCCGTAGAGCGCTTGTGAGAACTTGCAGTCGACCTCGATGCCTTCGATGAGGTAATCCATGTCCGCACCGCTCTTGAGGCCGAACTCCCGGAGCAGGTTGATTTCGACCAGAGTTCCCGCGTGCGTTTTCTCTGTTTTGTGCAGTTCGTTCCAGTCGAAACGGCCGGTGTGCTCTCCGTCGAGAAGCTGATCGATGGTGTCCCGGAGCACACGGCCAAACCGCTCGCCTTCGGGATCCACTTTCAGCCAGAACTGACGGACCTGCGTGAGTTCAGGGTCGTGGTCGACATCAGGCGATGGTTCGTACGGGTCGAACAGGGTCAACTGTCGCTCCTCCGGAGAATGACGGGCAGGTTCGCACCACGGATGACTCCCGGGGCCTGGACGGAGTTCCCGGGGGCGCTCAGTTCGTCACGTTCTCCCGGCCGGTTTCGTCAGGCCTCCACGCCCCCGTGGCACTCCCCGTAAGTCCGTTCCGACCCGCACCAGCACGCGGCCGTGCGGGCCGGGGGCCAGGTTGTGGCTCGGCCTCGGGCGGCCAGGGTCGTCGCGTACTGGGGGAGGAGGTCGGCGTTGGCGGGGGAGGAGGACTCCGAGGCGGCGAAGGCTTCGTAGGAGGGGACCGTGGCCGGGACGATGCCCAGGTTGGGGGTGCCGGCGGCGGCGAGTTCGCGGAGGGAGGCTTCGATGTCCGTGAGATGGGCGCGGTACGTGGGGTACTCGGATTCCAGTTCCGGGTACGAGGCCAGGAGCTCGTCCAGTTCCGCCTCCGGCCAGTGGAGGACCGCCACCGGGAAGGGGCGTGAGAGGGCCGTGCGGTAGGAGCCCAGTTCGGTGCGCAGGCGGGTGATCTCCGCCTGGAGCTCCACAGGGTCCGAGGAGCCCAGGGACCACAGGCGCTTCGGGTCGTGCAGCTCGTCGAGCGGGACCGCCGCCGTGTGCAGGGTGTCCGCCAGGGTGTCCCAGTCGTCGTGCGGGAGCGCCAGCATCCGGCGGATCCTGTGGCGGGTCACCAGGAGGGATTGGGTGGCGTGGGGGAGGTCCTGGTCTGAAGCCTCACCGGTCAGGAGCGTTGCGGCCTGCGTCGCCACCGCCTCCGCCAGTTCCAGTTCGTCGTGGGTCTCCAGCGTCTCCGCCATGATCTCCCACGCCCCCGCGTCCGCCGGCGTCGCCGTGCGCAGGCCCTCGATGATCGCCCTCGCCTCGGCCTCGTGGCCGTACTCCCAGAGGTTCGCCGCCTTCAGGGACCTGATCAGGTGCGGGTTCGCCGGCGACGACGACAGGAGGTCGTCGTACAGCGTCGTCGCCCGTTCGCGGTCGCCCGCCAGTTCCAGGTGGGCCGCCGCCTGGAGGAGCAGGGCTTCCCGGTCCTCGGGATACCGCGCGGCGGTGCGCAGCAGGCGCTCGGCTTCGGTGGTGTGGTCGGCAGGCATGTCGGGACGCATGCCGACCACCGTACTGCTGTACGGCCCTGGAGAGTTGGCGCCTCAGCACCTATCGTGCCCCGCGTGCGGGCCAGGGTGCGGGAGAGAGTGCCGGTCGTCGTCCAGACGCGCGGGGTGCGGAGCACGCCCGCCCGTGTGCTGTGGGTGGGTGCCGAAGCCGTCGTCACCTGCGGGGTTGTCCTGATGCTGCTCGTCGTCCACCAGCTGTGGTGGACCAACCAGCAGGCCCGCGCCGACGCCGGCGCGCAGGTGCGCGTTCTCGAGCGAGAGTTCCGGAGCGGGGGTGAGGGGGAGTTCCCGGCCGCCGTGGAGCCGGAGTCCGGCACGGCGCCTTCTCCCAGTAGCCCCAGTAACCCCTCGCCCAGCGCGGACCCGACCGCCTCGTCCCGGGCCTCCGGCAGCGCCGGGCGCCCCGCCACCCCCGCCTACGCCATCATCCGCATCCCCCGCATCGGCCTCACCGCCCCCATCGCCCGCGGCGTCGGCAAGCGGTCCGTCCTCGACCGCGGCTACGTCGGGCAGTACCCGAACACCGCCGCCCCCGGCCGGACCGGCAACTTCGCGCTCGCCGGGCACCGCAACACCCACGGCGAGCCCTTCCGGTACATCAACCGGCTCGGGAAGGGGGACCGCATCCAGGTGCAGACCCGGGACGCCACCTACGAGTACGTCGTCGACCGCGTCCTCGCCCAGACCTCGCCCCGCGACACCGGCGTCATCCAGCCCGTGCCCCGCTCCCTCGTCAAGCCGTCCTACGGCTACTCCCAGCCCGACGCCTACCTGACCCTCACCACCTGCACCCCCGAGTTCAGCTCCGCCTACCGCCTCGTCGTCTGGGCCAAGCGTGTATAACGGATCTGTTCGGTCTGTTCGGAAGGTTAGGGAGAGAGGAGTCGTCGTGGGCCGGTTGCTCCTGCGTCTCGCCGCTCCCGTCTTCTTCCTCCTCGCCCTCGGCGAGCTCTTCCTCTCCGACGGCTCCAGCCTCTCCGCCGCCGTCGCCCTCGCCGCGACCAGCGTCGTCTGCGCCCTCATCGGCGCCCACGCGCCCGCGCCCGTGCCCCCCACCCGGGTACGCACCGCCCTGCGCGACCGCGAGCAACGCACCGCCTTCCTGCCCCAACGCGACCCCGACGCCTCCGGGCGCCGTCGGCCCCGGGCACCCGGACGCCTCCTTCCGGCGGCCGTGTAGGGATCAACCCGTTCCATCCCCTGCGCGGATTCGTCGTGCCGAGCTTTTTCGTTCTTTCCCGGCACTCGCGACCCCGGAGGGTCTCCATGTCCGTTTTCGCCACCCTGGTCGAGCGTCTCGCCGACCTGCTCCAGCCCGTCTTCGCCACGACCGCGACCGCCGCCGCCATCGTCCTGTTCACCATGGTCGTCCGGCTCGCCGTCCACCCCCTCTCCCGCGCCGCCGCCCGCGGCCAGAAGGCGCGCGTCCGGCTCGCCCCGCAGCTCGCCGAGCTGCGCGCCAAGCACGCCAAGAACCCCGAGCGGCTCCAGAAGGCCGTCATGGAGCTGCACGCCAAGGAGAAGGTCTCGCCCTTCGCCGGCTGCCTGCCGAGCCTCCTCCAGGCGCCCGCGTTCTTCCTCATGTACCACCTGTTCTCCGGCGACCGCATGGCCGGGCACAGCCTCTTCGCCGCCCCGCTCGGCGACCACTACGCCGACGCCCTCGCCGCGGGCGGCGTCTTCGGGCCGGCCGGGCTGGTCTATCTCGTGCTCTTCGCGATCGTCGGCGCCGTCGCCACGTTCAACTTCCGGCGTACGAAGCGGCAGCTCGCCGCCCAGCCGCTGAACACCGGGCTCCCGGACACCCCCGGCGCCCAGACCATCAACAAGCTCATGCCGCTGCTCTCCTTCGCCACCCTCATCACGGTCGTCGTCGTGCCGCTCGCCGCCGCGCTCTACGTCGTCACCAGCACCACATGGACCGTCTTCGAGAGGGCCCTCCTCTACCGCGACCAGGCTCCGGCAGGCGCACTTGCTACTGGTGCGTAAGGGTCCAGTCCGTGAACGGGGTCTTGCAGAGTGGTCCGAACTCTTGGAGGATCGACCAACCTCCGATGGCCGCAACCCATCGGCCGGGGATCTGTAGGGCCGCACTCCGGGCCCACCTCGACCACAGGGAGAAGACCATGAAGCTGCTGCGAGTCGGCCCGGCGGGTGCCGAACGTCCCGCGCTCCTCGACGAGGACGGCACGCTGCGCGACCTGTCCGCCCTGGTGGGCGACGTCGACGGCAGCCTGCTGGCCGACGGGCCCGCCCTCGACCGGATCCGCGCCGCCCTCGCCGCCGGCGTGCTGCCCGCGCTCGACGCGACCGGTCTGCGCGTCGGCCCGCCGGTCGGCCGCATCGGCAAGGTCGTGTGCATCGGGCTGAACTACCACGGCCACGCCGCCGAGACCGGTGCCGCGACCCCGGCCGAGCCCGTCGTCTTCCTCAAGGCCCCCGACACCGTCGTCGGCCCGGACGACACCGTGCTCGTACCGCGCCGCAGCACCAAGACGGACTGGGAGGTCGAGCTCGCCATCGTCATCGGCCGTACCGCCCGCTACCTGGAGACCGACGAGCAGGCCCTCGCCCACGTCGCCGGGTACGCCGTCGCCCACGACGTGTCCGAGCGCGAGTTCCAGATCGAGCGCGGCGGCACCTGGGACAAGGGCAAGAACTGCGAGACCTTCAACCCGCTCGGCCCCTGGCTCGTCACCGCCGACGAGGTCCCGGACCCGCAGGCCCTCGGCCTCCGGCTCTGGGTCAACGGCGAGCTGAAGCAGGACGGCCACACCTCCGACCAGATCTTCCCGGTCGCGGAGGTCGTCCGGTACGTGAGCCAGTTCATGACCCTGTACCCCGGCGACGTCATCAACACCGGCACCCCGGCCGGAGTCGCCATGGGGCAGCCCGAGCCCAAGCCGTACCTGCGTGCCGGCGACGTCGTGGAGCTGGAGATCGACGGCCTCGGCCGTCAGCGTCAGGAGCTCAAGGACGCCTGAGTCAGGAAGCGGGCCGGTGGAGGCGCTCCAGTGCCTCCACCACCAGCGCGTGGTCCTCGGCCTGCGGCAGGCCCGACACCGTGACCGAGCCGATCACCCCCGCGCCCTCGACCGCGACCGGGAACGAACCGCCGTGCGCGGCGTACCGGTCGGGGTCGAGGCGCGAGGAGTCCTCGAACGTCGTCCCCTTCGCCCGGAAGCGGGCGCCGACCAGGAACGAGCTCTCGCCGTACCGCTCCACGACCCGGCGCTTGCGGTCGATCCAGGCGTCGTTGTCCGCGCTCGAACCCGGCAGCGCGCAGTGGAAGAGCTGCTGCGCCCCGCGCCGGATGTCGATCGCGACCGGCGCCCGGCGCTCGCGCGCCAGCTCGACGAGGAGAGAGCCCAGGGCCCAGGCGTCCTCGTACGTGAAGTGGGGCAGGACCAGGTTCCGCTCCTGCGCCTGCAGGGCCTCCACCTCGCTCACAGCGCGACCGCGCACAGCATCAGCGCTCACAGCGTGACCGCGCACAGCGTCAGCGCTCACAGCGTCAGTGCTCACAGGTTCACCGCTCACAGGTTCACCGCGATTCCCTCGCGGGCCGAGCGGCGCGCCGCCTCCAGCACGTCCAGGGCCGCCGCGGCCTCGTGGGCCGTCACCGGGTTCGCGCCGTCGCCCCGGACGGCGGCGGCGACGGCCGCGTAGTACGCCGGGTAGTCGCCCGGCACCGTCTCCACCGGAAGCCCGCCGCCGGTCAGCGGCGACTCGCCGGCGCCGAGCCGGCCCCACAGCGACTCCGGCTCCACGCCCCACGCCACGCCCGGCCCGGGGAGCAGCCCCTCGCGCAGGTCGGCCTCCTGGGGGTCGAGACCGTACTTCACGAAGCCGGCGCTCGAGCCCAGGACGCGGAAGCGCGGGCCGAGCTGGGCCGTCGTGGCGCTCACGTACAGGTGGGAGCGCACCCCGTTCGCGTGCGTGATCGCGAGGAACGTGTCGTCGTCCGCCTCGGCGCCGGGGCGGCGCAAATCGGACTCGGCGTACACCCGGACGGCCGGGCCGAAGAGCACCAGGGCCTGGTCGACGACGTGGCTGCCCAGGTCGTAGAGCAGACCGCCGATCTCCTCCGGGGCGCCCGACTCGCGCCAGCCGCCCTTCAGCTGCGGGCGCCAGCGCTCGAACCGGGACTCGAAGCGCTGGACCTCGCCCAGCGCGCCCTCCGCGAGCAGGCCGCGCAGAGTCAGGAAGTCGCTGTCCCAGCGGCGGTTCTGGAAGACCGAGAGGAGCAGGCCCCGCTCCTCGGCGAGGGCGGCGAGGCCACGGGCCTCGGCGGCCGTCCCGGCGACCGGCTTGTCCACGACCACCGGGAGTCCCGCGGTGAGCGCGGCCGTGGCGATCGGCACATGCGTCTTGTTGGGGGAGGCGACGACGATCAGGTCGAGTTCGTCCGCCCGCGCCCACAGCTCCTCGGGCGCGTCCGCGATCCGTACGCCGGGGTACGCGGCCCTCGCCTGCTCCTGGCGCTCGGGGTTGCCGGTCGTCACCGTGTCGAGGACGAGACCCTCGGTGGCGGCGATCAGCGGGGCGTGGAAGACGGAGCCCGCGAGGCCGTAGCCGACGAGTCCGACGCGGAGGGGGGCGGGGGCGGTGTCGGTCATGCTTCCACTTAAGCAACGCTGTTGCCAAAGTGCAAGCGGGGGTGACAATGGGGTGGTGAACAGGGAAGTAACGCGTGCTCGGTCGGACGCCGGAGTCAATCTGCCCGCCCTGCGCGGCCACAATGCCGCCCTCGTCCTCGACCTGCTGCGCACGGCGGGCGAGGCCGGGATCAGCCGCCTGGAGCTGGCCGAGCGGACCGGCCTCACCCCGCAGGCGGTCAGCAAGATCACGGCCAGGCTGCGGGGGGAGGGGCTGGTCAGGGAGGCGGGCCGGCGCGCCTCGACCGGAGGCAAGCCCCGCACCGTCCTGCGCCTCGTCCCCTCGGCCGCGTACGCGGCCGGCGTCCACCTGGACCGCGACGAGCTGACGACCGTCCTGGTGGACCTGGCGGGGGTACGGGTCGCGGCGCGACGGACACCGCTGGACCTGGGCGCGGGGGCGGAGGCCGTGTTCGACGCGGTGGCTCGTGAGGTCGGTGAGCTGACGAGCGTGGTGACGCGTGAGGTCCGTGAGGTGACGAGCGCGGTGGGTGGTGGGGTCGGTGAGGTGACGAGCGCGGTGGGTGGTGAGGTCGGTGAGCTGACGAGCGCGGTGGCGCGTGAGGTCGGCGCGGTGACTGGCGCGGGGGTCCCCGAGGCGGGTGCCGCGCAGGGTGGGGGCGCGAGCCCCGTCGCGACCGAACTCCTCGGGCTCGGGGTCGCCATGCCCGGGCCGCTCGATCATCTCTCCGGTACGCCCGGGCGCGTCACCGGCTTTCCCGAGTGGGAGGGCGTTCCCCTCCGGGAGGAACTCGCCCGGCGGCTCGGGCTGCCGGTCGCCCTCGACAAGGACACCAACACCGCCGCCCTCGGTCTCGCCCTGCGCTCCTCCGCCCGCGCCGCCGACTCGTTCGCGTACCTCCACCTCGGTACCGGCCTCGGCTCCGGGCTCGTGCTCGGCGGCGCGCTCCACCGGGGGGCCAGGACCGGGGCGGGGGAGTTCGGGCACCAGACGGTCCTGCTCGACGGGCCGCCCTGCGGCTGCGGCGGGCGCGGCTGCCTGGAGGTCCTCTGCCTGGCGGCCGTCGCGCGCGGTGACGTGCCCGAGGCGGCGCGCGTGCTCGGGACGGGTGCCGTCAATCTCGTACGGCTCCTCGACATCGACCGGGTCGTGCTCGGCGGCCGGGTCGTGGCGGGCGCGCCGGAGGCGTTCGTGGACGGGGTCGGCGCGGTCCTCGCCGGGGCGGGCCTGGACACGCCGGTCAGCGGTGCCACGTCTCCCTACGCCGTCGCGGAGGGCGCGGCGCAGCTGATCATTGCTCCGGTCTTCGGGAAATAGGCCCATAGGAACATGAGCTGATCGGGTGGAATGTGCGGACGTCCGGGGGCCCGCCCCGCGTCGCTGCCCGGACGCGCCCCGCCCGTGTGGCAGCGTCGCGGCCGTCCCGTACGCCCGCGAGCAGCAAAGGCACCCGCCCATGCGACTGCGCAACGCCCTCGCCCTCGGTGTCACGGCGGCCACGACCGGAACCGCCGTCCTCGCTCTCACCGTCGGCCCGTCCTCGGCCCAGCCAGGCCCGAGTCCCACCTGCGGCCGGGCGACGGATCCGGACTTCCCGATCGACACCCGGATCCTGGGAGGGCCCGGTACGTACGTCCCCGGTGCCGACTTCCGTACCTTCGAGGTCGAGCTCACCAACACCACCACCGAGCCCTGCCACGGCATCCACCCGGTCCTGGCCCTCGCCGACCGCGACCGTGTGCTCCAAGCCGGGCAGATCCGCCTCGACTTCTACGACTCCGAGGCCAGGAGTTGGCGTCCGGTGACGTTCGAGGGGACCGAGGAGGACGAGAACGTCGGCGTCTTCGCGGACACGCCGGGCCCCGCCGCCACCGGTCCCGCCGCCACCGGCCCCGGCCCCGCCGCGACCGGTCCCGCCGCCACCGGCCCTGCCGCCACAAGTCCGGCCGCCACCCCCGCCCTCCCTCCCTTCGCCGGCTTCTCCGTCCCCGCCGGCCGCACTCTCGCCGTCGGCGTCCGGCTCGCCTTCCGCGAGGGCACCGTGCCCAACGAGGTCGTGGCCAACGCGGCGGTCGTGCAGCGGCAGGGCGACGACGGCGACTGGGTCGGCGAGTCCGGGGACTACCGCCTCACCATCGCGCCCGCGCGCGCCGGAGAGAGCCCGGAGTCCGAAGCCCCCGCCGGGACCGCCCCGCCGCGTGGCGACACCGACCGCCTGCCGCGCCCGCCCGCCCGCCTGCCCCTGCCCGCCCCGCCTCAACTCGCCGAGACCGGCGCCGAGTCGACCGCCCTCCTGCTCCCCGTCTCCGGTGCGCTGCTGGTCGCGGGCGTGGTCCTGCTCGTCGCGGCCCGGCGCGCGCGCCGGAACGCCTGAGCGCGGCCCGAACCCCCGCGCCACCCTCCGTACACCCTCCCGTTCATTCCCATCTGCGAGCATCCCCCAGTGGACTACCCGAACGACCAGGCACCTGGCGCACCCATCCGCTCCGGCATCCCCGAGCACGGCCGCATCCCCAAGTACTACGCGGTGAAGGCGAAGGTCGCCTCGCTGATAGACGAGTTGGGCGAAGGCGGGCTCCTGCCCACCGAGCGGGACCTCGCCGTCCGATACGAGGTCTCCCGTGAGACCGTCCGGCAGGCCCTGCGCGAGCTGCTCCTCGAAGGCCGGCTGCGCCGCCAGGGGCGCGGGACCGTGGTCGCCGGGCCGAAGCTGGAGCAGCCGCTCTCGCTCGCCAGCTACACCGAGGGCGTACGACGCCAGGGGCGCACCCCCGGCCGTACCCTCATCACGCTCGACCGCTTCCCCTGCCCCGACGCCCTCGCGCCCGAGATCGGGGTCCGACGGGGCGAGCCCGTCTGGCACATGGAGCGGGTGCTGCTCGCCGACGACGAGCGGGTCGGTCTGGAGAGCACGTACGTGTCCGTGGCCCGCGCGCCGCGCCTGGACAGCGAGTTCGACCCGGACTCCTCCTTCTACCGCTACCTCCGCGAGCAGCTCTCCATCACCTTCGGCGACGCCGACGAGCGGATCGAGACCGTGCTCGCCACGCCCCGCGAGGCGCTCCTCATCGGCACCCCGCCCGCGCTGCCGATGCTGCTCATCCACCGGATCTCCCGGGACACCTCCGGCAGCCCGCTGGAGCGCGTCCGCACGCTCTACCGGGGCGATCGCTTCAGCTTCACCGCGCACCTCGGCCACCAGGGCTGACCCGGAGCCGTCCCCGAGTCGTCCCCAGCTGTCCCCGAGTCGTCCCCGAGCCGTCCCCGAGCGGCCCGCTCGCCACCAGACCCCTCAGATCACAAGAACATAACGGGTCTAGGCCAACCTTGTCGCCCCGTTCACCGTCCCGTTCCCCACCGGATCGTTCCGGGTCACCAACCCCCAGGACCGTGAACGGCATGAAGGTGATCGTCGTAGGAGCCGGCGTGGTGGGAACCATGCACGCCTGGCACGCAGTGGAACGCGGCCACGAGGTCGTACAC
This sequence comes from Streptomyces sp. NPDC047981, assembly GCF_040653315.1. NCBI lineage: Bacteria > Bacillati > Actinomycetota > Actinomycetes > Kitasatosporales > Streptomycetaceae > Streptomyces > Streptomyces sp. NPDC047981. The sequence continues at coordinate 16,472 of NZ_JBEZNQ010000096.1, forward strand.
ATCGAGCGCGAGGCCGAGGCGCGCGGGGCCTCGCTCCGCAACTTCGGCCAGATATGGGTGAGCGGCCGCGCGGGCGGAGAGGAGCTGGACACCGCGCTGCGCGCCCGCGAGCTCTGGGAGTCCATCGGCGCCCGCGTCCCCGAGGTCGGCTTCCGGGCCATCGGCTCGCTCACACCGGTCCGCAACGACCTCGAACTGGCCGTCGCCGAGGCCGCCCTGGCCCGCCCCGACGCGGCCGACCGCGGCTACAAGCTGCTGAACCCCGAGGAGGCGCGCCGGATCAACCCCGCCCTGCGCGGCGACTTCCAGGCCGCCCTCTTCTGCGAGCGGGACGCGGCCGTCGAGCCCCGCACCGCCCAACTCGCGCTCCGCAAGGCCCTGCTGGCCTCCGGGAAGTACACCTTCCTGCCGAACCGCGAGGTCCGGGACGTCTCCGGCGCCGAGGGCATGCGCAACGCCGCCGTCCGCGACGACCGCGGCGAGGTCCACACCGGCGACGCCGTCGTCCTCGCCACCGGCGCCGCGCTCAGCGGCCTGGTCCGCGAGATCGCCGGCGACATCCCGGTCCGCAAGGTCCGGCTGCAGATGATGCAGACCGACCCGCTCGGCGAGCCGCTCACCACCTCCGTCGCCGACGCCGACTCCTTCCGCTACTACCCGGCGTACACGTCCGACGCCCTGGACGCCCTCAACGCGGGCCAGGCGCAGGACCCGACCGCCGCCGCGCACAAGATGCAGCTCCTGATGGTGCAGCGGCTCGACGGCGGACTGACCATCGGCGACACGCACGAGTACGAGCACCCCTTCGCCTTCGACACCCTCGAAGACCCCTACGAGCACCTGGTCCGCGTCGTCGAGTCCTTCCTCGGCCGCCCGCTGCCGAAGATCCGCCGCCGCTGGGCGGGCGTGTACGCGCAGTGCACCGACACGACCCGGGTCGTGCACCGCCAGAAGGTCCGCGAGGGCGTGTGGCTGGTGACCGGACCCGGCGGACGCGGCATGACCTGCTCGCCCGCCATCGCCGAAACGACCGCTGACGAACTGGGCTGGTGAACGCCATGACCGACAACCTCACGCACAACCTCGTCGTCCTCGACATGGCCGGCACCACCGTCGCCGACGGCGGCCTCGTCGAGCGGGCGTTCTCCGCCGCCGCCGAGCGCCTCGGCGAGGACCCGGCCACGATGATCGACTACGTCCGCGCCACCATGGGCGAGTCGAAGATCTCCGTCTTCCGGCACCTCTTCGGCGGCGACGAGACCCGCGCCCAGCAGGCCAACGTGGCCTTCGAGGAGGCGTACGGGGAGCTGGTCGCCGGCGGCCTGATCGCGCCGATCCCCGGCGCGGCCGAGGCGATCGACGAGCTGAAGGGACAGGGCAGGACCGTTGTCCTGACCACCGGCTTCGCCCGGGTCACCCAGGACGCGATCCTGGACGCGCTCGGCTGGCGGGACCTCGTCGAACTGACCCTCTGCCCGGCGGACGCGGGCGGCCGGGGCCGCCCCCACCCGGACATGGTCCTCGCCGCCTTCCTGCGCACCGGAGCCGTCGACGACGTACGGCACGTGGTGGTCGCGGGCGACACCTCGTACGACATGCTCACCGGCGTCCGCTCCGGCGCCGGGATCGTCGCGGGCGTCCTGACGGGCGCGCACGACGAGGCGGCGCTGAAGGAGCACGGCGCCACGCACGTACTCGCCTCGGTCGCGGACCTGCCGGCGGCGATAGCCCGGGCGGAGGCGGACCGGTGACGTCCACCGACGCCGTGCCCGCCGCGGAGGCGCACCGAGCACCCGACGCCGCGCCGCTGCCTCCGGCCGACGTCACCGGCGCCCGCAGCGGCATCCGCTTCGACTCCGTCTCCGTCGCCTACGGCGGCACCACCGTCCTCGACTCGCTCGACCTGACCGTCGAGCCCGGCGAGGTCATGGCTCTCCTCGGCCCGTCCGGCTCCGGCAAGACCACCGCCCTGCGCGCCGTGGCCGGGTTCGTGCGGCCGGTCTCCGGGCGGGTGTTCATCGGCGACCGCGACGTCACCGCCCTTCCGCCGCACAAGCGGGGGATCGGCATGGTCGTCCAGCAGTACGCCCTCTTCCCGCACATGCGGGTCGAGGACAACGTGGCCTTCGGCCTGAAGGCCCAGAAGGCGCCCAAGGGCGAGATCCCCGGCAGGGTCGCCGAAGCCCTGGAGATGACCGGGATGGCGGCCTACGCCAAGCGCTACCCGCGCGAGCTGTCCGGTGGCCAGCAGCAGCGCGTCGCGATCGCCCGGGCGCTCGCCATCCGCCCGAACGTCCTGCTCCTCGACGAGCCGCTGTCCGCGCTCGACGCCCAGCTGCGCTCCGGGATGCTCGCCGAACTCGCGCGGCTGCACCGCGAGTTGCCGGACGTGTCGATCCTGTACGTCACCCACGACCAGGTCGAGGCGCTGACCCTCGCGGACCGGATCGCGGTCATGGACAGGGCCAGGCTCCAGGACTGCGGCACCCCGCAGGACCTGTACCGCCGTCCCCGTACGGAGTTCACCGCCTCCTTCGTCGGCAACGCGAACCTGCTGCCGGTGACGGTCGGGGCGGGGGCCGTGCGGTACGCCGGTACCGAACTGGCCGTCGCCACCGACGGCGTGGCCCCGGGCGCCGCCGCCACCCTGTGCGTACGGCCGCACCTCATCGGCCTCGGCGACGGTCCGAACGCGCTGCGGGGCCGGATCGCCGAGGTGCAGTGGCGGGGGTCCACGCACCGGCTGTACGTCGACGTCGACGGGCACCGGGTGAAGGCGGACGTCCGCGAACTGCGGGAGACGCCGGCGCTCGGCGACCACGTCACCCTGCACTTCGCCCCGGAGGACGGGGTGCTGCTCGGCGCCGGGGTGTCCGATGGGTAGCCCCGGCGCGCCGGTCCTCACGGCCGAGCGGGAGCGTGCGGCCGGTCCCGCCGGTCCCGCGGGTCCCGCCCCCGCGGAGCGGACGCCCCGCGCCGTGCGGACGGTGCCGACCTGGGTCTGGGCCCTGCCGCCCGTCGCGGTCCTCGGGCTCGTCTTCCTCTACCCGCTCGCGCTCGTCGTCCAGGAGTCCCTCGCCCCCGGCGCCTACGCCGACGTGTTCTCCTCGGAGGCCTTCCGGGACGCGCTCGTCACCACCGTGTGGCTGGCCGTCGGGTCGACCGTCGGGTGTCTGGTCCTCGGGTTCGCGCTCGCGCTGATCATCGCGTTCGTGCCGTTCCCCGGCGGGAAGGCGGTGTCGAAGTTCATCGACGTCTTCCTCTCCTTCCCGTCCTTCCTGATCACCCTCGCCCTGCTCTTCCTCTACGGCACGGTCGGCATCGGCAACGGCCTGTGGACGGACCTCACGGGCGCCGAGACCGGGCCCTTCCAGTTCCTGACCACGCCCTGGGGCGTCCTCCTCGCCGAGATCACGTACTTCACGCCCTTCGTGATGCGCCCGCTGCTCGCCGCGTTCTCGCAGATGGAGACCGCGCAGCTGGAGGTCGCCTCCTCGCTCGGGGCGAAGCCGGCCCGGATCATCCGGCAGGTCATCCTGCCGGAGGCGCTGCCCGCGCTCGCCGCCGGCGGCAGCCTCGTCCTGGTCATGTGCCTCAACGAGTTCGGGATCGTCCTCTTCACCGGCGCCAAGGGCGTCACGACCCTCCCGATGCTCGTCTACGGCAAGGCCATCCTCGAATCCGACTACGCCGCCGCCTGTGTCGTCGCCGTCGTCAACGTCGCGATCTCCGTCGGCCTCTACGGCCTCTACCGGGTGGTGAGCCGCCGTGTTGGTGCATAGCCGTACGGGCAGGTGGACGACCTGGGCCCTCTTCGCGGTCCTCTTCGTCCCGCTCTTCGCCCTCCCGCTCCTGGTGATCCTCGCCGCCTCGTTCTCCACCAACTGGTCCGGGGCCTTCCCCTCCGGGCCGACCACCGAGCACTACACGGCCGCCGTGCGCGGCGAGTCGCTGCAGGCGCTGACCACCAGTCTGATCACCGCCGTCACCGCGAGCCTGCTCGCCCTGACCATCGGCACCTGGGCCGCGCTGGTGGCCAACTCCCTCCGGAAGAACGGCCGTCGGCTCCTCGACGCGCTGTTCATGCTGCCGGTCGCCGTGCCCTCGGTCGTCGTCGGCCTCGCCGTCCTGGTCGCCTTCTCGCAGCCGCCCGTGCTGCTCAACGGCACGCGCTGGATCGTGATCCTCGCGCACACCATTCTTGTCACGGCGTTCGCCTATCAGTCGGTTTCGGCGGCCATCCTCCGTCTCGACCCGATGTACGAGCAGGCGGCGGCGAGCCTCGGTGCCCGTCCCGCGTACGTCCTGCTCCGGGTGAAGCTGCCGCTCCTGCTGCCGTCCCTGAACGCGGCGGCCGGGCTCTGCTTCGCCCTGTCCATGGGCGAGTTGAGCGCCACGATGATGCTCTACCCGCCGGACTGGCTGCCGCTGCCGGTGCTGATCTTCACCGCCACCGACCGTGGCTCCCTCTTCACCGGCTCGGCGCTGGCCGTGGTCCTCATGGCCACGACCCTGATCGTCCTGCTCGCGGTCTCCCGTATCCGCACCAAAGCGTCCTACCGATAAGTCGTCCCGTCCCGTCCCGTCCCGTAAGTCGCCCCCGCAAGTCGCCCCGTCCTCAGGAGAAGAACGACGTTATGCGTACCTCGTCCCAGCTCGTCAAGCCGATCGCCGCCGTCACCGGCAGCCTCGCCCTCGCCGCCACCCTCACCGCCTGCGGCGGCTCCTCCGCCGCCTCCGACGAGAAGGTCGTCACCGTCTACAGCGCCGACGGCCTCAAGGGGGAGAAGGGCGACGGCTGGTACGACAAGGTCTTCGCCGACTTCGAGAAGGAGACCGGCATCAAGGTCAAGTACGTCGAGGGCGGTTCCGGCGAGATGGTGCAGCGCGCCGTCCGCGAGAAGAACAACACCCAGGCCGACGTCATCGTGACCCTGCCGCCCTTCATCCAGCAGGCCGACTCCAAGGGGCTGCTCGAGGCGTACACGCCGAAGGGCTCCGAGCAGGTCGACGGCGCGAACAAGGCCGCCGACGGCAAGTGGACCTCGGTCGTCAACAACTACTTCGGCTTCATCTACAACAAGCAGCAGCTGAAGGAGGCCCCCACGACCTGGGAGCAGCTCCTCGACCCGAAGTTCAAGAACAAGCTGCAGTACTCCACCCCCGGTGTCGCGGGCGACGGCACCGCCGTCGTCATCAAGGCGATGCACGACTTCGGCGGCCAGGAGCCGGCGATGGCGTACCTGAAGCAGCTGCAGGCCAACAACGTCGGCCCGTCCTCCTCCACCTCCAAGCTCGCGCCGAAGGTCGACAAGGGCGAGATCCTCGTCGCCAACGGCGATGTCCAGATGAACTTCGCGCAGTCCAGGTCCATGCCGAACCTCGCCATCTGGTTCCCGGCCAAGGAGGGCGGCAAGCCGACCACCTTCGCCCTGCCGTACGCGGCCGGCCTGGTGAACAAGGCCCCGCACAGCGAGAACGGCAAGAAGCTGCTCGACTTCATGCTGGCCGAGCAGGCCCAGCGCGAGGTCAGCGCCGTCGGCGGCGGCTTCCCGGCCCGCAAGGACGTCAAGGCGACCGACGCCAACGCCATCGAGCTGGCGAAGCTGATCGAGGGCGTCGAGATCTTCGAGCCGGACTGGGCCGACATCGACAAGAACCTGACCACGTACGTCGACGCGTGGAAGACGGCGACCGGCAGCTGACGCGGCAGCCAACCACCGGCCGCCAAGAGTTCACTTCACACCCCTGGAACACCTCCGTTCATCGCGGAAAGATAACGGGTACGGACCAACGCCCCCGAGGAATCGGGGGCGTTGGCGCGTCCTCGCCCCCTTTCGCTACGGAGGATCCGAGATGCCGCTCACCGGCATTCCCCGCCGCACCGTGCTCGCCGCCGCAGGTGCCACCGCCGCCCTCGCCGCCACCGGCGTCGCCACCGCCCCCGCCGCCCAGGCCGCCGCCCCCACGCTCCCGAACGGCACCAGCAAGGACAAGGTGCTCGTCGTCGGCATGGACGGGCTGCGCCACGACCGGATCGACGCCGCGAACGCGCCGACCCTCAAGTCCCTGATGGCGAACGGCACGTACGGTCTGTCGCTGCTCTACGCCAACCCGATGGCCGCCACCTCCTCGGGCCCCGGCTGGTCGACGATCTCCACCGGGGTCTGGCCCGACAAGCACGGCGTGAAGGACAACACCTTCACCGGCAAGAACTACGGCCGGTACCCCGGCTTCCTGGCGCGCCTGAACCAGGTCCGCCCCGACCTCTCGCTCTTCGCGGCCGTCGACTGGCCCGAGCTGGACACCCACGGCACGGTCACCCCCGGCGCCGACGCCAAGCTCGTCTACAACAACAACTACGCGGTCAACGACAAGGTCATCACCGACGCCACCGAGGACATCCTCCGGAACCAGAACCCGGACGTGCTCTTCGTCTACTTCGGCGAGACCGACGAGATGGGCCACTCCTACGGCGCCGCCAGCCAGAAGTACCTCGACGCCATCGCCGTCCAGGACGGCTACCTCGGCCGTCTGCTCGCCGCGATCAAGGCCCGGCCCTCCTATGCCACCGAGCGCTGGACGGTCATCGTCACCACCGACCACGGCCACACCGACGGCGGCGGCCACGGCGGCTCCGCCATCGAGGAGCGCCGTACGTTCGTCCTCGCCCAGGGCCCCGGCATCGCGGCCGGCGCCCGCCCGATCGACACCCGGCTCGTGGACGTCGCCGCGACCGTCTTCCACCAGCTCGGCATCGTGCCCGACCCGGCCTGGGGCCTGGACGGCAAGCCGATCCAGCAGCGCTCCACCGACCCCTTCGACGCGCTGCAGCCCAGCCTCACCGGCCGGGTCGACGAGACCGGCATACCGGCTGGCGTCCTCGGCTTCACCCACACCGCGCCCAGCGGCTGGTCCGTCATCAACAACGCGATGGGCACCGGCGGCATGACCGAGTGGCGCGGCTGGGCCTTCGCCACCGACGAGTTCTGGTCCCGCACCCAGCGCGACCAGTCCCGCGAGCTGAACGTGCGCGCCCGGGGCGTCTTCGCCGTCGCCGACTCCGACGAGTGGGCGGACAAGTCCTTCTCCGGTACGTACGACTCGACGCTGGTCACCCCCGCGTACAACGTCTCCGGCAAGACGAGGGCGACCCTCGACTTCACCACCTTCTACCGTCAGGAGGGCAGCCAGAGCGCCCAGGTCCAGGCGGTCTTCAACGGCGGCACCCCGACGGTCGTCAAGAGCTACACCTCGGATGTGATCTCGCAGCCCCAGTCCCTCACCGTGAACGTCCCCGCCGGAGCGTCCAGCCTGAGCTTCCGCTTCCGCTACACCGGCTCCAACAACTGGTACTGGGTGATCGACGGGGTCAAGGTCACGACCTCTTGATTAGGCTGGGGGCGTCGCCACAGCGCTGTCGCGGCGTCCCCAGCACACCGCACGATTTCTGTACGGCAGGAGTCCCCGCACATGGCAGAGCGCAAGCCGATCGAATCCTGGCTCACCGACATGGACGGTGTCCTCATCCACGAGGGCGTTCCGATCCCCGGCGCCGACGCGTTCATCAAGAAGCTGCGGGACACCGAGAAGCCCTTCCTGGTCCTCACCAACAACTCCATCTACACCGCCCGCGACCTGCACGCCCGCCTCGCACGCATGGGCCTGCAGGTGCCGGTGGAGAACATCTGGACCTCGGCGCTCGCGACCGCCAAGTTCCTCGACGACCAGCGCCCCGGCGGCACCGCCTACGTCATCGGCGAGGCCGGTCTGACCACCGCGCTGCATGACATCGGCTACGTCCTCACCGACCACGACCCCGACTACGTGGTCCTCGGCGAGACCCGGACGTACTCCTTCGAGGCCATGACCAAGGCCGTGCGGCTCATCAACGCCGGCGCCCGGTTCATCTGCACCAACCCCGACGAGACCGGCCCGTCCCTGGAGGGCCCGCTGCCGGCCACCGGCTCCGTCGCCGCGCTCATCACGAAGGCCACCGGCAAGGAGCCGTACTTCGCGGGCAAGCCGAACCCGCTGATGATGCGCACCGGCCTGAACGCGATCGGCGCCCACTCCGAGACCAGCGCCATGATCGGCGACCGGATGGACACCGACATCCTGGCCGGTCTCGAGGCGGGGATGCAGACCTTCCTGGTGCTCACCGGACTGACGACCCAGGCGGAGATCGACCGCTTCCCCTTCCGCCCCTCCAAGATCGTCGACTCGATCGCCGACATCGTCGACCGGGTCTGACCGGGACCCCAGGTCGAACACCCGACCGGACCCCTGCGGATGCGGGAGCGGGCGAACCGGGTGACCCTGCCAGTACCAGGAGGTCACGATGCGTTCAGGTCCCATTGCTCTCCGTGCCGCAGGGGCGGCCGTCATTCTGGTGCTGGCACCCACGGCCGGCACCGCCTTCGCGGGCGACAACGACAAGGCGAAGGTCGTCGCCACGGTCACGCCGTCCACCGCCCGGCCCGGTGCCGACGTCGACGTCCGTGTGCAGGGCTGCAAGGGGACGACCGGCGCCGCCAAGTCGAAGGCGTTCGTCGCCGACGCCGAGCTCACCGGGCGTGACGGCGGCGACTACCCCCTCTTCGGCGACACGACGATCAAGTCGAACCTCGAACGCGGCGCGTACAAGGTCAGCGTGGTGTGCGACGGCCGCGAGCACCGTGACGTCGGCGTGGTCCACGTCGAGAAGCACAAGCCCGAGCCCACGCACCAGCCGACCCACCAGCCGACGCACCACCCCAGCCCGCACGCCCCGGTCCGGGCCGGTGGCGGAGGCGCCGCCCTGGCGGTCCCGGCGGCACCCGTGGCACCGGGTGTCGCCCAGACCACCAGCGGGAACGGTCTCGGCACGCCGTACACCCTGGTCGGCCTCGGTCTCGCCGCGGTCGCGGCGGTGGCCGTCGCCTTCCGCAGCGCACGCCGCCGCGGCGCGGGCGACTGACGTGCCCGCCGGGTCCGCCCCCGGGACCGGGACCGGGGCGGGCCACGGGCGGATGGTGACCGGCGCGGCCTGGGCGGTCCTGGTCCTGGGGCTCTGGCTCTGGGGCCGGGAGATCGCGGACGGCCCCGGGGGCGCCTCGGCCCCCGCCACCGGAGACATCGCGGCCGTCGGCCGCCCCCTCGGCGCGCCGCTTCCCCCGGCGTACCGGCCCCTGGCGCCCGCCGAGCCGCGCCGGGTCGAGATCCCCTCGCTCGGCATCACCGCGCCGGTCGCCGGACGCGGTCTGGACGCGTCGGGCGCGGTCGACCCACCGCCGTTCGAGATGCCCCACACGGTCGGCTGGTTCCGCACCGGCACGCAGCCGGGCGCCGAGGGCGTGGCCCTCTTCGTCGGTCACGTCGACACCGAGACCCGGCCCGCCGTCTTCTACGGCCTCAGCGCCGCCCGCCTCGGCGCCCAGGTCCGGGTGACCCGTACGGACGGATCGATCGCCGAATTCACCGTCGACGACGTCCGGGTCTTCCCCCGGGACCACTTCGACGCGGCGAAGGTGTACGGGCAGCACCGGGCCGACCGGGCCGAGCTGCGCCTGATCACCTGCGGCGGCACCTTCGACCGCGTGACCGGTACGTACACGGCGAATGTGGTCGTCTCCGCGTATCTGACGGGCGCGCGTACGGCTACGGGCGCGTGAGCGTGAGTCGGGTGGGCGCGGCCTGACGTCCCGGCGCCGCTGATCACCGTGCCCGGCCGGCGGACCGCGGAGCGCGCGACCCGACGGCCGGGCCGGCCTCGACCGCGGGCGCGCGGGCCGCGGGAGGAGCCCGGCGCCGGCGCGGGAGGTTCGGATTCCGCCACTCTAGAACGGGCGTCCGGCCCCGGCCCGGATCACGGTTCCGCCGCGCGAAGATCGACTGGTTCCGTACGGGGGTCGGGCCGCCGGACAGCCAACCGGCCAGCCGGGATGAGTGGTTGGGGCCGCGGACGCCACGCCACCGGTCTGGCCGGAACGTGACCGAAGGGCTACGGAGCGCAGTCGCGACTCCGGCGGGGAAAGGAGCGAGGCCCCCTCACCATCGGTGAGGGGGCCTCGCTCGCGCGTGCGCCGCCAGGGACTCGAACCCCGGACCCGCTGATTAAGAGTCAGCTGCTCTAACCAACTGAGCTAGCGGCGCCTGCTGACCTGGATAACTCTACCCGACGTCCAGGGGTGCTCCTGACCAATACCGACCCCTCCCGGCCTGTCGGATGGTCGTATCAGGCCTTCGATCCGTCAAAATGCGATTTGTCCAGACAGTTGAGACACTGACGCCCGTATCCAAGGGTCAAAAGATCTTGACGAGTGTGGAGGGGAATCGCATGAGTGTGCCGGTCTTCGAGGAGTTCGAGCCCGCCGCCGACTGCGGCTGCGCGGGCTGCGCCCAGCAGCGGCGTGATCTCGTCCTGGGGCTGCCCGTGCGCGCGGGCGGCCACCCCGCGGCGCACGGGGCGCGCCGCGCGCTGGTCCTGGTGACCGCGGCGGGTGTGGTGCTCGGCGGCGGGGGCGCGGGCGCGCTGGCCCTGCCGTCGGACGGCCCGGTCGCGCCGACCGGCCTGCTCACGGACCTGGACGCGGCAGGCCCGGTCGACGACACGCCGCAGGGCGGCGCGGGCCCGCTGCACGGAGCACCCGGTCCCGGGGGGCGGGCCGCCCCCCGGGCGGCCCCCCCGCACACTCACGAGACCACCCCGGCCCGGCGGAGGAGCACCCCGGCCGCGATCAAAAAAGAACTCGTAAGTCACGCCCGACACCCCGGCGTG